>JAOUPQ010000028.1 GCA_029879765.1 Nitrospinota bacterium
TCATGAAAAGGATTTAACTCACCAAGATAACCAGAAATGATCCGTACATTATAATCGCAAGCGTTGGGGTCTGTCAAAACAAGGCGATAGGGGGGGGCGCCGAAGAGCGGGAACAAGGCCCGGTCCCGATTTCAAGGGATGCGGTCTGTCGCCACAAAAAAACCCCGTATCCCATTTCCGGGATACGGGGTGGGGTGGGGGGAGCAACTTTTCAGCCCACAGGTGGCTGGTTACTCTTTCGGGATCGTAAGCATTGCGCCGGTGTTGTCTCCGCCGCGCACCAGCATCACCAGCAGTGTGGCGCCGGGCTCGGCGGATCCTATGATCTTGTCGAACTCTGTCAGCGAGCTTACAGCCTTGTTGCCTATGGAGGTGATCACATCACCGGGCCGGATGCCGCCCGCCCCAGCAGGGGAGCGAGGGTCCACTTCCGTCACCACCACTCCCTTGGCCGATTTGCCCAGCTCCAGACGCTGGCGCCATTCGGAAGAGAGCTCCACCACGGTAAGCCCCAGTGCGCTTTTGATCTTCTCCGGGGCCTGGGGCGTGTCATCTTCCATGGCCGCCACTTTTTCGTCGGAGAATTCACCCAGGGTCACAGTCAGTGTCTTTTTCGTGCCGCCTCGATACACCACCACCTTGACCTTGGATCCGGGCTTGTGGGAGGCCACGATCCTGGGGAGGATGGTGTGGCTGGGGACATATTCCCCATCGAACTCCACGATCACATCAAATGGCTCGAAGCCGGCCTTGTCCGCAGGGGACCCTTTGGTCACTCTTTTGATCAAGGCGCCCTCTTCCTCTTTGAGCCCCAGGCTCTTGGCGATCTCCTTGTCCACGCCCCAAAGCTCCACGCCCAGCCATCCCCGGCGGATATGGCCCTCTTTGAGCTCCTTATAGATCTTTTTCACGGCGTTGATGGGGATGGCGAAGCCGATGCCGATATTCCCCTGGCTCATGCCTCCGGTGAATATGGCCGTGTTGATCCCCACCACGTTTCCGTGATAATCGAGCAACGGTCCGCCGGAGTTCCCCTGGTTGATGGCGGCGTCGGTCTGGATGAAATCATCGTAATCGGTGGCGCGGATGATCCTCCCCTTGGCGGAGACCACCCCCACCGTGACCGATTGGGAAAGCCCGAACGGGTTGCCGATGGCCATAACCCAGTCGCCGACCTCCAGCTTGTCCGAATCCCCCATCTCCAGGGTGACCAATGGTTCATTAGGCTCGATCTTAAGCAGAGCCACGTCCAGCTTCGGGTCTATGGTCACAAGCTTGGCCACATACTCCTTCCCCTTGTCGCCACCGTTTCCATCACCGAAAGAGACCACGATCTCCTCGGCTCCGGTCACCACATGGCTGTTGGTGAGGATATATCCATCTTTTTCCACGATGAACCCGGAACCCAGGCTCTGCCGCTCCCGCTGGGACGGCGGAGGGGTTGGGAATATCCGGCCATAAAACTGGCGCAGTTGTTCTTCCTTTTTGGAAAGTTCCACCTTCTGCTTGGCGGAAATGTTCACCACGGCTGGGGTCCTGGTCCTGGCCACATCCGCGAAAACCTTGGAAAAATCCGGGCTGGCGGCCAAGGCCTCGCCTGTGGGGGCGAATGGGACCGCTCCGGAGTATAGGGAAAAGGCGATAGCCAGCAAAATCGCCGACGCCCTGAAAGATTGCTTATTCTCTGTTTTGGTCATGATCCTCTCTTCTATTTGAGCCAGATAATTCAATTAACACAAAGTACATAGTGTATGAAATATAACGGACAAGGAATTGGAAATTAAAAAATAAAAAAAGCGCTTGACAAAATTTATGTTTATGTCAAAATATGGATAAACTATTTGAAATGCTTTTATTGCTGGATACAGCACTGTGAAATATAGATATGGGATCTGAAGAGACTCAAAAGAAAGTGCCGGTAACTACGCATTTATACCAGAGGCAGATTGAGCAGTTGAACAAGGTAGCAAAGGAGTTGCAGGTGACGAAAGCCGTGCTGTTCAGGGAGGCGGTGGAGCAACTCCTTAAGAAGTATGAAGAGAAGCAACTTGATATCGGTATCAAATAGAGTCATGGCGTATTACAGCGTATTCCAGGGAGAGAGTCCGGTGGTGTATACACTTTTGACTACAGATGAAAATAGGTTTTCCCGTCTCACCCAAGGGGCGGGAGTTTTTGCATCCGCTTGGACTTCTGGCCGGACCAAGACCACCACTGTACTGACCACCACCTGTGTAGTCCGTGTTTTACGGGCTGCCCAAAACCACCCTTTAGGCCATTAGTTCAGGTTTCGTCTCCATCCCATGGAGGCTGAGATGTGATACCGGCTCCGGTCCCCACCCGGAGCCGGTAATTTTTTTCCCCCCAACAAAGACGTCCCATATGTTTTTGCTTGAGCCCTGGCCGCCGATATGGTATATAAATAGTTGAGTTGACTTGGGTTGTTTATTTACGGATACATATTAAACCCTCGCCGCGCTCGACAAGGGCGGAAATTTTTTGAGCCAATACTTTATTTTGGGGGTTGCCCAGGACGCCTGTTGCGCAGATCCCGGAGCGATCCGGGAAAGCCTGATGGCGGACGCGGTGGCCACCACCTGGCTAGGCTAGGTTCAAAAAATTACGTCCAACGGCGCGGAAGGGGGTTTTATTTAAATTATTGCCGTTGAGAACTGGAATACGCCATGGGCTTCATAGTTTCGTTTGCCCCGCTGCTTGTTGGATTTGCCGTCAGATGTCTCCGGCCATCCAGCCTGCGCCTCTTGTCGGGGGGCGACTCTTCCCGTGTTTTGGTGAAACCTCATAGGATGAAGACCCGCCTTCCGTACAAATCGGATAAGCGGTTATTTGTATTTTCTTATCTTCTCCCTCCCGCAAAGCTTTTTTTGTCCATATTGGCCAAAGGAGGCGGGGGCTGCTTGGTTCATCCTTTCACGAGATTAC
The DNA here is from genome assembly GCA_029879765.1 of Nitrospinota bacterium. GTDB lineage: Bacteria > Nitrospinota_A > UBA7883 > UBA7883 > UBA7883 > JAOUMU01. The sequence continues at coordinate 2,944 of JAOUPQ010000028.1, forward strand.
ACCCGGCCACGCTGGCGGGATAATAAATCCTGGCGTTCCATTTCACTCGGCGTTTAGGGCGATATGCCCATATAACCCTATTTTATGCGGGGTGAAGAATGGAAACTATTGTAATATCAGTCGTTACGGCAGCCGTCGGTTTTGTCGTCGGCATGCTCCTCAAGAAATCCTCTGTTTCCAAGGAAGCGGCGGCTCTGGTTGAGGAATCGAAAAAAATCCTGGAGCAGGCGAAGAACAACGCCGCTACCATCGAAAAAGAAGCCCAGCTAAGCGCAAAAGAAGAGGCCCTGAAGGCCCAGTCCGATTTCGAGAGCAGAATCAGCGAGAAGCGAAACGAAATCGACAAAATCGAAAAAAGGCTCCTGCACAGGGAGCGCTCTCTGGATAAAAGAATATCCCAATTCGAGGCCAAGGAAGCGGCGATTGAACGCAAAGAGGAAAAGCTGGATCGGATGATGGAGAGCATGGAGGCGAAAAACCGGGAATTGGAATCTCTCGTCAGTCAGCAGGAGGCGAGGCTGGAGGAGATCGCGGGAATAACAGCCGACGACGCGAAAAAGGAACTTAAGGATCTGTTTTATGATGAAGCCAGGAAAGAGGCGGGAACCCTGGCAAAGCGTATCGAGGATGAAGCGGTGGACAAGGCTCGCGAGGACGCCAACATGATCGTGGCCCTGGCGGTGCAGCGATGTTCCTCCGATTTCGTGGCGGAAAACTCCGTCTCCGTGGTGGACCTGCCCAACGAGGAGATGAAGGGGAGGATCATAGGCCGGGAAGGGCGCAACATCCGCGCCCTGGAAGTGGCCACCGGAGTGGACCTGATCATCGACGACACCCCCAACGCCGTCATCCTTTCCAGCTTCGATATAGTAAAAAGAGAGATCGCCCGCCAGACCTTGCTGAAGCTGATGAGCGATGGGAGGATACACCCCGGCAGGATCGAGGAAACGGTGAGCAAGGTGACCCGGGACGTGAACGCGCAGATGAAAAAAGAGGGGGAGCGCGCCTGCATGGAGCTGGGGCTGGAGGGAATGCACAGCGAGCTGATTCGGCTGCTGGGCAGGCTCAAATACCGCACCAGCTATTCCCAGAACGTGCTCCAGCACTCGGTGGAGGTGGGCTATCTTTGTGGAATCATGGCCGCCGAGCTTAAGCAGAACGTGAAGCTGGCCCGCAGGGCGGGTCTGCTGCACGACCTGGGCAAGGCCGTGGACCAGAACATGGAGGGAAAACACACCCAGATCGGCGCGGACCTGGCCAGGAAATATAACGAGCCGAAAGTGGTGATAAACTCCATCGCCTCCCATCATGAGGACACTCCCGCCGAGTCGATCATCGCCATCCTGGTGGCCGCCGGAGACGCCCTCTCCGCCTCCAGGCCCGGCGCCCGCAGGGAGATGCTGCAGAACTATATAAACAGGATGCAGAAGCTCGAGGAGATCGGCGACTCCTTTGACGGGGTGGAAAAGTCCTACGCCATCCAGGCGGGCCGGGAGATCCGCGTGGTGGTTCTGCCGGATCGGATCACCGATTCCGAGGCGTTTTTCCTGGCCAAGGATATCGCCAGGAAGATCGAAAGCGAGCTGGCATATCCGGGAGAAATCAAAGTGACCGTCATCCGGGAAACCCGGGTGGTGGAGTCCGCCCGGTAGCGGCCGCCCATGCGTATACTGGCGATAGGCGATATTTTCGGCAGGGTGGGTCGCCGCACCTTGAAGCAGGGGCTGGCCAACATCCTCACGTTGACAAAGGCGGATTTCGTGGTGGCCAACGGGGAGAACCTGGCGGGCGGATTCGGGATCACCCGGGACGCGGTGGAGGAGGTTTTTGCCATGGGAGTGGATGTGATGACCTCCGGCAACCATATATGGGACAAGAAGGAGGCCCTCCAGCTGTTGGAGACCCACCGCAATATCCTGCGCCCGGCCAACTATCCCGCCCGCGCCCCGGGCAAGGGGTCCGGAGTGTTCAAGAGCAAGTCGGGCAAGATGGTGGGGGTGATCAACCTGCAGGGCCGGGTGTTCATGGACGCCATCAACTGCCCCTTCGACCAGGCGGAGATCGAGCTGGCCAAGGTTGGCGCGGAAACCAAAGTGATTCTGGTGGATATCCACGCGGAAGCCACCAGCGAGAAGATCGCCATGGGCCATCTTCTCGATGGCCGGGTCAGCGCCATCATGGGCACCCACACCCATGTGCAGACCGCCGACGCCAAGATAATGCCCCGAGGATCGGCCTATATCAGCGACCTGGGAATGACCGGACCCTCCCACTCCATCATCGGCGTGCGGCCGGATATCATCATGAAGCGGTTCCTGATGAAACTGCCGGAGCGGTTCAGCGAGGCGATGGGGCCGGGCCAGTTCAACGGCGTGGTGCTGGATGTGGACGAGGGGAGTGGGCTTGCCAAATCCATCGAGCCTTTGCAGGTGAACTACGAGGAAACCCATCATTAGCGCCGACCCTCCTGCCCGGCCTGCCGGGCGGGATTAGGCTCTGGGTTTGGCGGATATATCATCTTTGGCTCTATGTTCATGCCCACGATTTCGCTCCGCTTCGCCCCTGGCCGCTCCCTTGGCGCATCCGGTTTTTGTTTTTCCATTTGGCGGCCTTATAAACTAGAATAAACGGTTTAACAAATCTCCGGTTTTGCGGTTTTGCGCCATTTGCGCCCGCCAGGCCGGTGACCGGGAAAACCGCTGACCGCGCATTCGGTGGCGGCCTGGATACCTAACGGTCAAGATGACAGACATATCGATCAAGATAGAGGGCGTACAGAAGAGGTTCCGCCGCGTCAAGGTGGGGGGTGGAGGATACACCACCTTGAAAGACGCCCTGATATCCATGTTTTCGGGCAACAGGAGCAAATCTTCCGAAAAGAGCTTCGAGGCGCTTCATGATGTGACCTTCGACATCCACTCCGGCGCCACTTGGGGCATCATCGGCCGCAACGGCTCTGGAAAATCCACCCTGCTAAAGCTTATGGCGGGGATATACAAGCCGGACTCCGGATCGCTGACCATGAACGGGCGGGTCTCCGCCCTGATCGAGCTGGGGGCGGGCTTTCATCCCGATTTCAGCGGCCGGGAGAACATATTCATCAACGCGTCGATCCTGGGGATGGGCAAGGATGAGATCCGGAGGAAGTTCGACGAGATCGTCGCCTTCGCCGAGCTGGAGGAGTTCATCGACGATCCGGTGCGCACCTATTCCTCCGGGATGTTCATGCGGCTCGGATTCTCCGTGGCCATCCATGCGGATCCGGACATCCTGCTGGTGGACGAAGTGCTGGCGGTGGGGGACAGCGGCTTCACCTTCAAGTGCAAGGACAAGATCGCCAGCTTTCGCAAGGCCGGAAAGACCATCGTGCTGGTGACCCATGACCTGGCCGATGTGGCGGAGCTTTGCGACAAGGCGGTGTGGCTGGAGGCGGGCCGGGTGAAGGTGATCGACCAGCCCAAACGGGTGATAGACGACTATCTGACTTCCATGGCCAAGCTGGAAAACCAGGCCATGCTCAAAGATGGCGACAAGGGAGCGCAGGAAGATTCCGGCTCCAGCAAAAGGTGGGGCTCCAGGGAGGCCAGCATCACGCAGGTGGCCATCAAGGATGGCGCCGGGGAGGAGCGGAGGGTGTTCCACCCGGAGGATCCACTGTTCCTGAGCATGGAATACGTGGCCGAGGTTCCCCTGAAACAGCCGGTGTTCGGCATCGCCATATATAAAAAGGATGGAACCCTTTGCTATGGGACCAACACCGATATCATCGGGATAAACCTCCCCATGATCGATGGCCATGGGCGGGTGGCGATCGATATAGACAAAATAGGGCTGGTGGACGGCAGCTACACATTCTCCGTGGCGGTCCACGCCAAGGACGGCCATGCCTATGACTACCACGACCAGATGTACGAGTTCCATGTCCGCTCCGGAACGGCCGAGGTGGGGATATGCCGCCTGGCGAGCAAATGGACCATCAACGGACGGAAGGCCCCGGAATGAAGACCGCGTTTATCATCCCGTTTTATGGCGCCTCCATCGGCGGGGGGGCGGAAACCCAGTGCCGTATGCTGGCGGAGAACCTGACGCGCCGCGGCGTGGATGTGGAGATCATCACCACTTGCATCAAGGACTTCATGTCCGACTGGAGCCACAACCACCACGAGGCTGGCCTGGACCAGGTGAATGAGGTGGCTGTGCGAAGGTTCCAGGTGCGCCCGGTGAACGGGGAGATTTTGAACACCGTGAACCAGAAGCTTATGGCCAGGGAGCCGGTGACCATCGAGGAGGAGCTGGACTACGCCAACAACGCGGTGAACTCCGACGCTCTGTATCACTTCCTGGGGGAGAACAAGCGCCACTACACATATTTCTTCATGCCATACCTTTTCGGGCTGACACTCCATGGGGTGAACATCGCCCCGGAGCGCTCCTTCATGATTCCGTGCCTGCACGACGAGGGTTACGCCGATATGCGCATGACCCGCCGGGCGTTCCAGAAGGTGAATGGCGTGTTGTTCAACTCCGCGGCGGAGATGCGGCTGGCCCAGCGCATGTATGATGGATTGAAGCTTACCGAGCCGATCCTGATGGGGGAAGGGGTGGACGACATGGAAAGCTCCGATGGCGCCCGGTTCCGCGCCAGATACTCGCTGGGGGAGACCCCGTTTATCCTGTACGCCGGTCGGCGGGACCATACAAAAAACACTCCTTTGCTGGTGGAGTATTTCCGGCGATATCGCAAGCTGCGCCCCGGCTCGCCGCTGAAGCTTGTGTCCATGGGCCCGGCGGGGGTGGATATCCCGGAGGAGATCGAAAGCCATGTCCTGGACCTGGGATACGTCCCCTTGCAGGACAAGCGCGACGCCATGTCCGCGGCCACCGTGCTGTGCCAGCCGTCGTTGCTGGAGAGCTTTTCGCTGGTGATCATGGAATCGTGGCTGTGCGGGCGGCCGGTGCTGGTCCATTCCGCCTGCGAGGTTACCCGGGACCATGTGGAATTATCCGGGGGCGGATTCGCTTTCGGCGGATTTCCTGAGTTTTACGAGCAGGTGGAAGCGCTGACGAACAACCCGGCGCTGGCGGACGGAATGGGCCAGCGGGGAAAAAAATATGTGAAGGCCAATTTCTCCTGGGACGTGGTGTGCGGCCGGTTCATCCGGCTGCTGGAGGCGATGGAGGCGGTATGAAGCCCACGGCCATCCACCAGATGCTGCCCAACTATTGGTATGGCGACGCCATCGGCAACACCGTCACCGGCATGCGCCAGCTCTTCCTAGAATGGGGTTACAAGTCGGAGGTGTACGCGGATATTGTCCACGACAAGCTGTCGGCCCATCACTATACCGAGTTCGACCAGGACGACCCTTCCGCCATTGTGATATACCACTACTCCACTGGCTCCAGAGTGAACCGGTATGTTCTGGAGAAAGCGCGGAACCTGGCTTTGATGTACCACAACGTCACCCCCGCCTCTTTTTATATAGACTACAACCCGGAGGCGGCGGACAACTGCCTGCGGGGACGCGATTTCCTGCGACGCTTCGCCGGCAAGACGCTGCACGCCATGGCGGTCTCCCCATACAACGCCCGGGAGCTGGCGGACGTGGGCGTGGGGCCGGTGTCCGTGGTTCCCTGTCTGGTGGATTTCGACGGGCGGGCGCCATCGGGGGTGGATCCTTTTCCGGATGACTGGACCAATATTCTTTTCGTGGGGCGGATTTCGCCGAACAAGAACCACGAGGCGCTGATAAAGACATTCCACTACTACAAAAAACACCATAACGCCCGGTCGCGCCTGGTTTTGGTGGGGGGGTATGGCCCTGGGGATGTGTATCAGAAACGGATGGCGCAACTGGCCCTGGGGCTGGGGCTGGGGCCGGAGGATGTGGTGTTCACCGGCGTGACGCCGGACGAGAGGATTGGCGACTATTACCAGGCGGCGGATCTGTTCTTGTGCCTTAGCCTGCACGAGGGGTTTTGTATCCCGCTGCTGGAGGCGATGAAATATAAGAAGCCAATAGTGGCGCTCAACTCCACCGGGGTGCAGGACACCATGGGGGGCTTCGGGGCGCTGGTTCCGCCGGGGGCCGGGCCGCACGAGGTGGCGGAGATGGTGGCTGCGGTTCTGGAAAACAAGGCTCTGGCCGCCAGGATGGTGGCGGACCAGACTCGTCGGCTGGAATATTTCTCCTGGGAGAATACGGCGGCGAAAATACGCAAGGTGGTGGATCAACTGGCCCTGGCCCTGGATTGAGGCGCCGTGGCCTGGGAGGATTTCTCCGCCCACGGCTTTATTTACACCGTAAGTTCGGTTATGATGTTCTACTTTTTTGGAATATAGAAGATGAGTTTTGGAAAAAATGAAAACGTCCTGTATGTGGGCATCCCCTCCGGGAGCCTGAACGAACAGGTGGTGCGCCTGCTGGAAAAATCGGGCAGGCCTGTGAAGGCGGGAAGGCTGTATGAGCTTTCCACCCCATATGACAAGGATGTGGTGTTCCGGGTGCTGGACCGCAAGGAGATGCCGGCCAAGGTGGCCAAGGGGATCGTGGATTGCGGCATCACCGGCAAGGATTATATCTACGAGGCCGGGATGGAGAACGATGTCACCGTGATTGGCGACTTCATCTTCGCCAAACACACCAACCGCCCTTCGCGCCTGGTGCTGGCCACCCGGCCGGAGACCGGGATCGAAAAACCGGAGCAGTGCGCGGGCAAGACCATCGCCACCGAGCTGCCGAACCTGACCCGCCGCCGGATGAAGGAGCTTTTCGGCGTGGAGGATATCAACATCCTGCACAGCGAGGGGAAGACCGAGGCGAAAGTGTTCATGGGCGAGTCGGACGTGTTCACAGATATCACCGAGACCGGGCGCACCTTGAAAGCCAATGGCAACATCGTGCTGGCGGAGCTTTTTGAATCCAACCCCCAGCTTATCGCCAACGCCGAAACGATGAAAAACAGCGTGAAGCTGGAGAAGATGGAAGATATCCGTGTGGGGATAGACTCGGTGTTGCTGGCGGAGAAGGAGCCGGTGTACATGGTGTTCATGGATGTGCCGGAAAGGGCGCTAAAGGATGTGCTGGACATTATCCCGGCGGTGATCGCCCCCACGGTCAGCCCGGTGGAGCAAAAAGGATGGATCAGCGTGTCGGCGGTGATCAAGGAGTCGGAGATGAACATCCTGGCGCCGAAGCTTTTGCGCATGGGGGTGGACGGCATCGTGCCGATCCCGGCGCCGAAAATATTCAGCCAAGAGATGATAACCAAAAAGACCTATTAATGCCCTGCCGGGCGGTGGAGTGAATATCATGAGCGATTCGAAAAAGGAAGTGGAAGAGGGGACGACCCTGAATATCAATTTCGAGAAACGCGGCGGCCTGGTGCCCGGGCTGGCGCAGGATGTGAAAGACGGGACGGTCCTGATGCTCGGTTATGTGAACCAGGAAGCCTTCGAGGAGACCCTGAAAGTGGGGATGGCCACCTTCTGGTCCACCTCCCGCAACGAGCTTTGGACCAAGGGGAAGACTTCCGGCGACTACCTGAAACTTGTGGGGATTCTGGTGGATTGCGATCAGGACGCGATTATCTATCAGGTGGAGCCGCAGGGCGCCGGCGCCTGCCACACCAAGGACCCGGCCACCGGAGTGGCCCGCCGCACCTGCTTTTACAGAAGCGTGAACCTGGAGACAAGGGAACTGGAGAAATAGGGGGGGCTTAACGCGGGAAAGCAAGAGACCTGATTAGTTCTTTTGATCGGCCCGCAAATATGGTGCTTTGTCTGGCAATAAATTCTTCTGCGGAGAAGCGCACAACTACTCTATCAATTCCTTCAGCGCTTTGCCAGGATCGTCGGTTTTCATGAACGCGCTGCCGATCAAGAATCCGTCCACCCCCAGGCTGGTCAACCGCCCAAGCTGTCCCTGCCCCGACAGCCCGCTTTCGCTGACCAGCGTCACGGAATCCGGCATCAACGGCGCCAGCCGCACCGTGGACTCGATGTCCAGATCCAGCTGGGGCGAGAGGAAGTCCCGGTTGTTTATCCCCACCAGCGACGGCTCGAATCCCTTGACCATCTCCCACTCCCGGGCGGAATGGATCTCCACCAGGAGCTCTATACCCACCTTCTCCGCCATTTGAAAATAGGGCTCCATCAGTTCCGGGTTTTCGAAAAGCACTGCCATCAGCAAGGTGGCGTCGGCGCCCAGGGCGGCGGCTTCGGCGATCTGCCACGGGTCCACCACAAAATCCTTGCGCAGCACGGGGATGGAGACCGCCTCCTTGACCAGCGGCACATATAGAGGGGAGCCAAGAAAAAAACGATCCTCCGTCAATACGGAAAGACACGCGGCGCCTGCGGTTTCGTATCGCCGGGCTATGGCCACGGGATCGAAACCGGTGGGGACGAAACATTGGGATGGAGAAGAGCGTTTGATCTCCGCAATGATCTTGAAGGCGCCCTCCTTCCTCTTTCCGTCTTTTCCGGGGGCCAGGGCCTGGGCGAAGGGGCGGCGCATGGATCTTTTTTGCTCCGCGGATTCCAGAAGGGCGGAAAGGGAAACTATTTTTTTTCCATGGAACAGCTCTTCTTTCTTGTGCTCCAGGATTGCTTGCAGTATCGGGCTCAGGCTCATGTCACTCTTTAAAGTTGTATGTGGTCATTGAGGCGCAACCAGCGCGCGGCGCCAGGGGGCCGTCGAGGCGAGGCCGCAGGTGTCAAAACAGGGCCATCGCTCCGACAAAATACTATATCCAGCCATATCGCCAGCATTAACTTCGATAGGTCCGCCCGTTTCCTTTGCGGATCCTTGCTTTTGGCCGCGCAAAGCTGACTGCTGATTATACACCAGAGGGTCGCGGCGAGGTTAAGAGAGCGCTGGCAGGTCAAGAAAAAAAATCAGGAATCACGAAAAAAAACTAAAAAATATGTTTCATTGAATTTGGCGCGGCAAAAGAATGCTGTATGTGGGGGGATACCTAGTGGCGCATATATATAACCTGCGGGGTGTAACATATTAAATTATAAGGTCAAATATTCATCAATATTTGCTTATATTAAAGTTCCTCAATTTTAAAGTGAGAGAAATTATCCGAAAAGAACCCGAACGATATTTTAAAATATTACTTGTAATTAGATGTAATTTGGATTACACTATTAGTTAATTTGATAAATGCGGAGTTTGCGCGCAGGATATTTAAAGCCAGTTAGTTATATTTCATTCTATTAATGACCGACTGTTATAGAGTTGATCGTTGGGCAAGAAAAAACAAATAAAGCTGGAACTGAAAAATCCCAGATACGCCGACAGGGATCTGAAGGAGCATATTGGCGAGTTTATTCTTTATGCCAAGTATGCGGGGATCGATCTGCGGGAGTTTCACAAGGCCATTGGGGGCGCCATTCTGGAGCCTGGCAATGAAGGGCCGGAAATGGGATATGGCGGAAAGTTGGTTCTGGAGACTTTCGAAAAAACCGCCAATGATGTCGTACGTTTGATTGAGATGTATCCCGTGTTTTCATCATGGGATATTAAGTATTTAGACGTAAAGAGGTCAAAGCCCTCGAAGAAATCAAAACCATTAGAGGAGAATAAAATGGCTGTTAAGAAGACCGCTGCCAAGAAACCGGCCGCCAAGAAACCTGCGGCTAAGAAAAAACCCGCCGCCAAAAAAGCTGCGGCCAAGAAGCCGGCCGCCAAAAAAGCTGCGGCAAAGAAACCGGCCGCCAAGAAACCGGCGGCAAAGAAAAAACCCGCCGCCAAGAAACCTGCGGCAAAGAAAAAGAAATAGCAATTTAAGTTATGCCTTTGTAGCGCGGAAATGCCGCGTGGAAGGAGGCTCTGATAATCAAGATGTAATTCGGCCGGACTTTTTGTCCGGTCGTTTTTTTTTGCGTCTCCCCTTTCGCTTAGGCGCCCCGCAGGGCCGCAGGCTCCATAGCCCCTGCCAGCCAGGGAGGGCCCAGAGGCTCTTCTCGCGCATGCCACGAGGATCCAAGCCTGCCGTCGGACCGGATAACAAACTCGTGGATCACCCCGGGCGTCTTGCGCTTCATGAAATCGATCAACCCCAGGTCCGCCCCCTCGAAAACCACATCCATTCCTCCATATCCCCACACCTCCACATAATAGTAGTATCCCATCACCTGCCGAATGAATCGAAAATCGTCATTCCGGCTCACCTGGCGCAAAATCGGGGCAAGCCGGGCGCGGGCGCCTTCACAGAAAGCGGCCACAGGATTATAACGGCTCACAGTAGCAGGGTCTGGTTTCATTAACTCCCGGAAAATGACGTTGTCCGCTCCCAGTCTTTTGGCAAATTGAAGATACTCCAGAACCCCTTCCATGTTGTCCACCTCCCCATCCATCAATGCGCAGGATAACCGGGGCCGGGTCCCCCGGGCAGACGCAAGCCGGATCACCTCTCCCAGTCCGGCGGAGTCCAAACCATCAGGCATTCTCATTAAAGCGGCGTTTCTGGCGTCGTCCACGCTGGCCCGGCTGATGTTGATATGTCGGGCGCCCGCACCGGTGATCCAATCCAGCATGGTGGCGCCCTGTCGTCGTTCAAACAAACCGGAGCCATTGGTGGTGACGGTGATCTTGCGGGCATTCCTGCGTTGGAGCAGGGAAAGAATTTCCGGAAGCCTGGGATCCAGGCTGGGCTCCCCCCCCGTGACAGAAACGCTGGGATTCAGCGGAGTCAGTTCATCAAGAGCGCTGTCCAGCGCCCGCAGGAAAATCGCCTCTCCTGCCTGTGTCGGCTTTTCAAATACTCCATCCTCGTTTGTCCGGCGCAGTTTCTCCACACAAAAGGGGCAATCGGCGTTGCACTCCTGGCCACTGACGATGGAAAGATTGGCATTGGTGTATACGCGCGCTGGACGACCCCATAAGGACAACATCAAGGTTTTCCCGGCGGTGCTGTTTTGCTCGATATCAAAGGCGTGGCTGCGCAGGTTTCGCCATTGTTGTACAAAATGACCGGCCTGATTATTCATGGCAGGTTTCGCATCGCCTCGGAGCGCTCCGCAAGGGCGCTGCCGAAGATGACCCCATCCGGATTGACCATCCGGAAGTTATGTCCCACCAGAATGGGAAGATCCCAATCCTTCTCGTTTTCCGCAAAACCATACCGCCGCAGAAAAAAGATATTCGCCCACGGCAAAAGCCCCCCTTCCCTGATGGCGTTGCGCACGGCCGCGTCATCATTGGCCACTCCCTTGCGAAGCCGCGCGTTTATGACCAGGGTCCTCCCGCTCTCCTTCATGATCGCTCCCAACCGCCGGGCCAGTTCAATCAACCCCGGATCATGCTCCAGCAGGTGATGATTGATGGAGAGCTTGATTCCCCCTTTCGGGCCGAGCCGCAGAACCCATCGGGTCAGTCTGTCCCGATCCCTGGGAAGAGTGGTTCCGTTGGTGCAAACGATTACACGCCGACATCGCTGTTCGGCGGAGGCGATATCCACAAAATCGAAAAACCGGGGGTGCAACGTGGGCTCCCCTCCCTCCAGGTGGATCTCGAACTCCCCCTCCTGGGGAAAGGATTTTCGATATTCCTCCATGCCAAGCCAGGTGTTCCCCTCCGGGGAGGAGCAGGTGCTGCACCATGGGCAGGAGCGGTTGCAATGGTTGGTGGCGGCCACATACACCCGGTGCGGCCCATCCGCCGTAGGGCTATCCTTGGGGATGGAACCCTCGGCGTCAAAAGGCGTGATGGCAGGCTGGCTCATCTCAATCCTCCAGAAGAAAATCTGATTTATATGAAATCACTTTCCCCTCGGCCCGATCCCCCAGGGTTGGGTCGAACTCCACTTCCAAAGAAAGCCCATCCCCCATCACCTCGCCAATGGCGCGGCGGATATCCTCCTCCCTGGCCTGCCACCCGGCGAAATGCGGCCGGATAACCAGCCGACATCGCAGATCCCGCCCCTGCTCAAACTGGGTCTGCACAATGGAGAAGGGGCGCAAGGCCGACGAAATGTCCACCGGATTCACCACAGATCCGTCAGCTCTTTTAAACATAACCGGGCGGCGCCCTTCCAGCATGGTTATTCGTGGCGCCGGATCCCCACACTGGCAGGGAGAATAATCCATGGCGCCCCAATCGCCAGTCCTGTATCGCAACAGGGGGAGAAAAGGGTTGCGCCCTCCCGTGATGGCGATTTCCCCCCGCTCCCCTGGCCCCACGGGCGCCCCGTCCTCGTCCACGGCCTCCACGTATATATCGTGAGCCAGCACATGGTATCCATCGGAAACGGGGCACGCATAGCCTATGGGGCCTGTCTCCGTCAGGGAATACCAGTCGATTACCGGACACCTGAACCGCTCGGAGAGGCTCTTGCGCAATCCATCGCTCATGGCCACGGCGGTGGTGACCAGCGCAGTGGGGCGAGTCTCTATCCCGCTGTGGGCAAGCCGGGAAAAAGAAATCGGGTCGCCGGTCAGTATGGCGGGAGCGAATTTTTCGAAATAGCGCCGGGCGCTGTCGTCGCCGGGCCACTGATCGGGGTTGAGGTTGATCTTGGCGAAGCCCGCGCCATCCCACCAGCTCAATACCGTGGGATAAGTGACGGTGCGCGCCTGGGCGCCCACAAGAAAGCAGGCCGTCCCCCCAAAAGCAGCGGGGCTCGCCACTCCATGACGGGCCAGGGCGAAATCGAGCATCGGCTGATAACAGGCCACCGCCACCGGATCGTTGGGCACATAAAGCGAATGGCCCGTGGAGCCTGCGGTGCGGTATACCACCATCCGTTCCAGATCCATATCCAGGGGAATCATGGTCTCCGGCCGAGTGGCGATATCCTCCCGGCTGGAAAGGCCGATCAGCGCCCAATCCCTGGAAAGATCCATTCCTTCATGAGTCCGCTCCATGAAGTATAGCGACCTGTGGCGATATTCCCGGACAAAAGCCAGGATAGAGTTCGGCGGCCCCTCCCCCGGCTTTTGGGTACGGCGGTTTTCCATCTTGTCGCGGAAGACTTTGAGCGTGTCGATATCCGGCGCGGTGAGCATGTCCCCCGCCTCGCTGTTCCATTTGGGGGCGTGGATATCCTGCCGCATGGAGGCCAGGCGACGTTCCCCATCGGCAGTTATGAGCGGAGTGAGCCGTCGAAGCTTTTGCGGATCCATTCCCATATCTTCTACTCCCTGGTGGCTTTGGAGGCGGCTTCCTGGGCGGCTTTCCGCGCCAGTTCTTCCCGCACCTTCCTGGCGCGAGCCTCGGCTTTTTTTGTTTCCTCCAGCACTTTATGGCGCTCCACACTGTTCAGGCTCCCCAGCCTGTCGCTGGCCTGGGCGCCGGTCTCCCCCTCCGGAGTCAGCTCCAGGGCCGCCAGCAGCAACCGGGATATCTCCTCGCGGCGGTCCGGGTCTGTGACGAACATGGCCGCGTCGATATACTCCGCCAGCTCATCCAACCCATCGGCCAGAAAGTCGAATATTCTGTCGCAAAGATCCTTGCGGTCGGAAAACCATGGATACGCGATAAGCCAGCTGGCCACCTGGATCATCCGCAGACGATTGTGCGTCTTGCGGGCGGCGCCGACTGGTTTATTGACGCGGCTCTCCTCCTCGGGGGATAGCACGGCGCGCCCCATATCCAAAAACAGGTCGGACACCACAGCCGCCGTATGTATCTTCCCCTTCCCATTCACCACCGGATCATCCAGAAAATCGGAAGGACACTGCGCCAGCCTGTGGCTCAGCGCCTGCGCCGGAGGCCCCATCCCGTCGCTCATCCCTTTCCCCTTTCCCTTGCGGCTTTCCTGTCATACATTCGGCGGCTGAACTTGCGGGCGAACTCCACCATATCCTCCTGGCTGCTTACCATATGGATATCCCAGCCTATCTCCCCCATCCTCTGCAGATCCTTTGCGTAGCTTTTTGGAGTGTAGATGTTGAGCACGAAAGTGCCTCCCCCGCCGGTCTTCTCCAGAGCTTCGGTGATTATCTCCCATCCGTTCTTCACCTCCTTTAGCATATGGAATATGTCCTGGTCTGTCACGATGAGAAGGTGAACAGGACGGGGCGGCTTCTCTTTCTTCCCCAAGAAGGTTTCCTCCAGCCTTTTCACGCCATAGGAGTATCCCGATCCCAGATAGCCGGTGAGCAGTTTCAAAGTCCGCTTCTCGTCTCGGATGAAACCTTCGGTCTGGGTGAACCGGCCAGGCTCGCCGGAAAGGCACGACATCACCTTGGCCCCCGCCCGCAACGCGGACATGGCCACGATCACCCCCGCCAGCGCGGGGTAGGAGAGGGAAAACTTCGGGTTGGTCATGGAGCCGGAGCAGTCGATCCCCACATAAAGGTCGGTGGGTATCTTCTCCGGCAGGGAGCCTTCCGAGGTTCCGTAGGTGCGCTGATACGTGGTGACCCCGGGAATGATCACCGGGCTGCGGATTGTGCTCTCCATCCAGTCCAGCTCCTGCGCCGGCTGGCCCACATCCCAAAGCTCCAGCCCCTCGGGGATGGGGTCCGCCGCCCGGGGCGTTTCCCTGGCGGGAAAAGGAATCAGGTAGGGCAGGGCTCTCTCCCGATAATATCGAATGATCAGTTCATCCTCCTTCAGGCTGGAGGCGACGCTTTTCATCAGCTCCCTGTATTGCGCCGGAGAGCGATAGTTGTTTTTCTTCCCCCCCCGGATAACCTCTCCCCCCGCCTCTGGGGATTGGGCCTTGTCATCACCAGGCGTATCGTCGAACCCGGAGATGGCGGGATCGTCGGCGGGGTGGATGGCGCCATCCAACTCCTCCGGGTCGATCTCCACCAGCCCGTCAGGAATTCCCCCTCCCGCCCCCGCATCCCGAGTGTCCATGATGGGAAGGAATATTGCGCTCCTGCCGGCAAAACCGCTTTCCATGATATAAGGCGCCACCAGGGCTGTGAACCTGCCCGCGCCATCCAGCCAGTCCTTGGAATAGGCTCGGATAACCCGCGCCCCCAGCTGGGCGTCCACTATCAGCCGCTTTTCTTTGGCGGCCACATCCGCCAGCGTTCCCGGAGGCAGGCCCCACAGGTTTTCATAGATTTTCATATACAGGGTCCATAGGCTGCCAGCGTCGTTTTTCTTAAGCTTCCTATACACCCCGGCCATGTCCAGCTCCTCGGAGCGCTGCAGCCGGTCGTTGATCAGCAGATCGGTATACAGGTTGGCCACGAACCCCGCCTGGTTTTCATACATGGGCAGCCCCGCCCGAATCCTGGCGATGAGCAGGGCGTTGTCCCGCAGGTCGCCGGGGGCATAGACGTGGTGGCCGATCTCATGGGCCAGGATCTCCGTGGCGAAGCTTTGCAGCTCCAGCTCCTCCACCTGGCGCAGGCTGATCACCACCGCATGGTCGTCCAGGCGGATCATGGCGAAGGAGCCATACAACCCTTCCGCCTTTTCCGCTTTCGTGTCGGTGAGCAGCAAAGGAGGAGTCAGCTTGGTGAAACGGCTCCAGGCCTCCAGCGCGTCGGGCCATTGGGCCATCCATTTTTTCTTCAGGTTTTCCAGAGGCGCGGGGCGGGAGGCGAACATATCACGGGCGCCCCAGGGAAAAAAGAAACACCTTGTGGCTCACATTGAGCGATATGGCCAGGGTCTCCCCGTCCCAGGCCCAGCTTCTGGCCTGGGGTCCGGCTATCGCGTTGGAGAACACACTTTT
>JAOUPQ010000184.1 GCA_029879765.1 Nitrospinota bacterium
CGACTGCCATGGTGGACCAGACCTCCCTCCTTTTTGACCAATGGCGCCCCATACGCTCTGAAGTGTTATCCCTGGTCCGGAGCGGAAAACGCGCGGAGGCGGTGGCCATCACGAAAGGAAAAGGGGCTCGGCATGTGGAGGTTTTGCTGGACCAGGCGCAGAAGCTTTGGGCATACGCGGACAATCAGGCGAAAGTTCGTGTGGCCGAAACGCGGGTATCAGTAGACATTGACAGCGCTATGATGACGGCTATTTTCGCCCTGGCGCTGTTTATGAGTGTCGTCCTGGCGTTCTCCGTCTCCCATCACATTGGCGGCAGACTGAAGCAGATAAACGACGCCAGCATGAAGATAAGCCTGGGGGATTTCGATCAGACCCTGGATGTCCACGGCGCCGATGAGATCGCCCAATTGGCGGATACTTTCAACCTTATGGCCTTTTCCCTGGCAAAACTTCATGGCTCGCTGAATATGGAGATCGCCGTGTCCAAAGAGGAAAAGGAGGGGAGGATCCGTCTTGAAAAAGCGATCGAGCAGACTGGCGAGGTAGTGATAATCACAGATGTGGAAGGGAATATCCAATACGTAAATCCGGCTTTCGAGCGGAATACCGGATATACGAAACAGGAGGCTATAGGCAAGAATCCGCGAATTCTAAAAAGCGGAACCCACGATGACGCTTTTTACAGGGAGATGTGGGACTCCTTGCTGACCCATGGACAATGGGCGGGAGTGATCACAAATAAGCGAAAGGATGGAACCCTATATGATGACCAGGCCACCATATCCGCTGTCAAAAATGAAAAGGGAGAGATCGTCAACTATGTGGCGGTCAAAAGGGATATAACCGAACACAAAACCATCCTCGAAGAGCTGCGGGAAAGCCAGGCGGTTTTGGCCAGCGCCCAAAGGATCGCCCACCTTGGCAACTGGGATTGGGACATAAGAACCGGCGAGATGAAGTGGTCCACGGAGATATATAACATTTTCGGCTTCCCCGAAGGAGAGACTGGCCAGACGTACGAAGCCTTCATCTCCATGACCCATCCGGACGACAGGGAGACTATGGACACCACATTAAGGATGTCGATACAAGATCATTCCCCGTTCACCATGCAGCGCCGCATAATCCATTCCGATGGCCAGGAAAGGATTATTCTGGAGCGTGGAGAGCCTCTCTATGATTCTGGCGACCAGCCAGTCAGGGTAATAGGCACCATCCAGGATATAACGGATCGGGTCAACGATCAGAAAGATCTGCTGCGGCTCCAGGAAAAGGAGAAGGAACTGCAACGGGAGAGGGATGAACTGGAAAAAGCGTTGTTCGAGCAAAAATCCCTTTCAGGATGGGAGCAAAGCTCCGTCACGGCCAGTCTGGCGGGGGTCGGCCCATTACGAGAACGGTTCCCGGAAATCTTCGCCAAGTTCAAAAGTGAATATGAAGCGCTTCTGGATGAATATCTGGAGGCTCTGGGCTTCAACAGGACACCGCCCCGCCATAAAATCAACGCGTTGTCGGAAAACATCGGGGCGTATGGGGGGGGGCCCAGGGATCTGATAGATCTGCACATCCGCTCCGTCTCCGACAAGAGCCGGGATGTGCATCCCAAGCGGGCAAGGGCCTATACCGTGGAGGGGAGGCTTCTTGCCCTGGAGGCGATGGGCAACCTGGTGGATTGCTATCGGAGGGGTGGGATCCAGATGGAAAGGTTCCGAAAAGAAAAATAGCATCAAGGCCCACCATGATCCCGGCCTGGCTGCCAGGCAGGTCAAGAGTGGGGGGGATAAGTTGTTTTCGCTGCCGCCGATCGCTCCGAAAAAGAAGGATCAACCGGAGGCAGCGAAAGCTGATTCCAAAAAGCCGGGTGTGGGGAAAATACGGCGCTTGTGCATTCCCGGTTTAGTCAAATGATCTCCGCTTTTTTCAGCGCCATTTGCAGCTTTTCCCTGTTCATGTTCGCCATGGGGCAAAGCGGCAGGCGGAACTCCTCCTCCATCTTCCCCATCATGGCGCAGGCGGTCTTCACAGGGATCGGGTTCGTTTCCAGAAACATCGCCTCCCACAGCGGCGCCATCTCATAGTGCACCCGTCGGGCCTCCACCCAGTCCCCCTCCATCGCCGCGCGCACCATGGCCGCCATCCGGCCAGGGATCACGTTGGCTGTGGCGGTGATCACCCCATGGCCGCCTATGGCCATCATTGGCAGGGTCAGCGGATCGTCGCCGGAGAGAATGGCGAATTCCGGCCCGCACTGGGAAATCACGTCTGTGGTTTTCTGCAGGTTCCCCACTGCGTCTTTCACCCCCACAATGTTAGGGTGGACCGCCAGCCGCGCCATGGTGGCAGGGAGGATCTCCACCGCCGTGCGGCCAGGAATATTATAAACCACCTGGGGGATTTCCACCTCGTCGGCTATAGCCATGAAGTGGCGATACAATCCCTCCTGGGTCGGCTTGTTGTAGTAGGGGCTGAGCAACAGCGCCCCGTCGGCGCCTGCGGCGGCGGCGTGGCGAGTTAGCCCTATCGCTTCGGTGGTGGAGTTGGATCCGGTTCCGGCGATGACAGGCACCCGTTTATTCACCACCTCCACGCACAGCTCCACCACTCGATGATGCTCGGCATGGGTCAGCGTGGCGGACTCCCCAGTGGTGCCGCAGGGGACCACGCCGTCAGAGCCGCTTTCGATCACCCAGTTGATCAGGTCCGTAAAAGCCCTCTCGTCCACTTCCCCATCCTTGAAGGGGGTCAGCAGGGCCACTATTGATCCTTTGAACATTCTATAACTCTCCGAAATATTATTGTCCGCGGCGAATTGGCCAACGGCGCCTGTTATATATCCATCACGCCAGAAAAAACTTCCGTAGCCGGGCCGGTCATCAGCACCCGGTTTTCTTTTGTCCACTCGATCTCCAAGGACCCGCCCGGCAGATCCACCCGGGTCTTGCGTCCTCCCCCGCCACTTATAGCGAAGGCCACCCCCACGGCGCAGGCTCCGGTGCCGCAGGCCAGAGTGATCCCGGAACCACGCTCCCACACCCGCGCCTTGACCCGGTTTTTCGAAATCACCTGGACAAACTCCACGTTTATCCGATTCGGAAACGCCTCGTGTCTTTCGATGAGCGGCCCCACCTTTTCCAGCTCCACCTTGTCCACGTCATCGGTGAAGATTACGCAATGGGGATTGCCCATGGAGACGGCGGTGATCTTGTATTCATCACTCCCAGCCTTCAGCGAAAGATCCTGCACAGGGCCATCGAAAATTGTGGGCACCTTTCGCCCATCCAGAACAGGCTCGCCCATATCCACCTCCACCATGCCGTTCTTCTTGATCACAGGCTTGATGATCCCGGCCAATGTTTCAACGGTAAGATATCCCTTGGAGCGGATCTTGCGGTCCTTGCGGTCCCACAGGTATTTGGCGAAGGCGCGGATGCCGTTGCCGCACATCTCCACCTCGCCACCGTCGGCGTTGAAAATCCGCATTCGCCAGTCCGCCTTCTTCGACGGAAGCAACTCTATGATCTGGTCGCACCCCACCCCGAAATGGCGGTCGGCTATGGCGACGGCTTTCTTCTTCAGTCCGGGTGTTGGCTTTCTGCGGGAGTCGATCATCACGAAATCGTTGCCCAGGCCGTGCATTTTTACAAACTTGATTGTGGCCATGGCGCTACTCCAGATAAGCGGGTATGCTCTCCCCCCGCACGAGGTCATCCATAGTTTCCCTGGTCCTGATCACGTCATAGGTGGCTCCGTTGACCAGCACCTCCGGCACGCGAGGGCGGGAGTTGTAGTTGGACGACATGGTGAACCCATACGCCCCGGCGCTCATCACCGCCATAAGCTCCCCCAGCCGAAACTCCGGCAGAACCCGGTCCTTGGCCAGGAAGTCGCCCGATTCGCAGATGGGGCCCACAACGTCGGCGGAGACCTTCTTTCTGCCGACGGCCTCCTGCAACACCGGGACAATATGCTGGTAGCTGCCATAAAGGCTGGGGCGGGCCAGGTCGTTCATGGCGGCGTCCACTATGATAAACGTCTTGTCCGCGTTGATCTTGGTGAACAGGGTCTGGGTCACCAAAGCGCCGGCGTTGCCCACCAGCACCCGACCCGGCTCGAACACGATTGTACAGCCGGTCTCCTTGAGCATGGGGACTATGGCCTTGGCCAGTTCCTCCGGATGAGGGGGCGCCTCGTCGTTGTATGTGATCCCCAGCCCGCCGCCGATATCCACATAGCGGATGTTTATCCCCTCCTCGCGCAGCTTTGCCACCAGTTCCAGTGTCTTTTCCAGCGCGTCGGCAAAAGGGGACACCAGGGTTATCTGGCTGCCTATATGCTTGTGCATGCCGACAATTTCTATGTTGGAGAGGCGGGAAGCGTGCCTGTACTCCTCCAAGGCCAGCTCGATGGAAATGCCGAACTTGTTCTGCTTGAGCCCTGTGGAAATATATGGATGGGTCTGCGGATCCACATCCGGGTTCACCCGCAGGGCCACCGGCGCCTTCACCCCCAGCTTTCCCGCCACCGAGTCAATCAGAAGAAGCTCCTGGGAGGACTCCACGTTGAACATCAGTATCCCCGCCTTCAGCGCCGTCTCGATTTCGGCGCGGGTCTTTCCCACCCCGGCGTACACGATCTTCTCCGCAGGCACCCCGGCCCTCTGGGCGCGATACAGCTCGCCACCGGAGACGATATCCGCTCCACCCCCCGCCTTGGCGAAAAGACGCACCACCGCCAGGTTGGAGTTTGCCTTCACCGCAAAACATACCAGGTGGGGCACCTCGGCGAAGGCCTGGTCGAACACGGTGAAATGACGCAGCAAGGTGGCGTGGCTGTAGCAATAGAAGGGAGTTCCCACCTCTTCGGCGATTTTGGCCAGAGGCACATCCTCGCAGTGGAACTGCCCATCCTTATAGTCAAAATGATGCATGTCTGATATCCATTAACTGTTCTATTTCAGCGCCATGCCAGCCATCGCCGACCAGACGCCAGTGAGTTCTACATGATGCGGGATTGCTTCGCAGGTTGTCAATATGGGATCGATGGCGCCTGGTGGTTTCCAGGCCAATGTCGCCGTTAACACACTATGGCAACCAGAAATCCGAAAAAGAATAGGCAAATGAAGTATCCGGCAAATAAGACAGGAATGATGTAGTCACCTGTTGCCCATTCCCTGACAGTTGGCCAGCTTGGCTCCGCGCAATGAGGAAATGCCTGCTGGTCGAAATGAACCATGCCTCCACAACTACCGCAAGGTTTATCATCTATGTAAGAGAGCCCCCATTTATCTGACAAAAACATGTAATACACGACCGGCGCAAAAGGAGCAGAGAAAAACAGAATTATCGCTGCGGATTGTGTCTTTCCAACACGAAAATGGGACATGAGCATAAAGGCTATAACTAATAAGAAAAAAAAGAAAGCCTGAGTCAGCGCCGCCACGCCCAGGCTCTGAAATGATTTCTCTTTTGCGCTCGTCATCTTTGCCTTTCTCCATGGCCATAAAGAGAGGTCACCATATAATCGTGACCATTGTCCCCTACGATCCGGAAGGTGTCAGGATTGCGAATATATGGATAATTTTACTATATCGATACCTATAAACGGCGAAATAGGCGACTGGAAACCGGATTCTTTCGGAGGTTTAAATAATCAAGGATCCAAATTTTTAAAATAATCAATAGGAACAGAAATGTGGTATATTATGCGTTTTACTTAACGGGGCGTAGCGCAGTCTGGTAGCGTACCTGAATGGGGTTCAGGTGGTCGGAGGTTCAAATCCTCTCGCCCCGACCATTTTATCAATGGGTTGTAAGCTATACGTTTTTTCGCACAAAGGGAAAGTTAGCGATAAGTTAGCACCGGAACTAAATCCGCCCCCTTTTGTAGTACCCCTCCCAACACTCCACATATGCTGGTTTAGATATTTCAAATAGCTTTGCTTTGCCGGAATAACACTGATCTTCCCCCGTTTTCACGGACACTTTCCTAAGCGGCTTTTGCCATCATAGCCTCGTACTTTGCCGGAGACAAATACCCAAGCGATGAATGTCTGCGCTGACGGTTATAAAACACCTCGATCCAC
>JAOUPQ010000185.1 GCA_029879765.1 Nitrospinota bacterium
GGATCCGGACCTGGACGCCGGGGCCATGACCGCGGCTCTGTTCGCCCAATACGGCAGCGCCGGGGGCCACCGGACCATGGCCAAAGCGGTGATGCCGCTGGCCCGGTTCACCAAGGTCAAGGGGGCCACGGGCCTGAGCCAGGCGCGGTCGTCCATACTGCGGATCTTCAAGACACTGGAGAAACTGCACCCAGGACTTATTAAGGCAGTGGAAAAGTGAAAGGGGCTGCGAGGAATTATGACAGACGACCGACTGTGTGGTTTTCGGCAAGTATGGGCAAAATACAAAGCTGAAAAATAGGCTGCCAGATGAAAATAGCCATGGTCTTTTGACTTTTCTGCCTCCTCCCTCCCTGGAGCCCTCGCCCTCTGATCCTCTCCACCCGCCTCTCCCCGGCCAGGCGTCACGGCCATAAAAACAAACCCTTAGTGTCTGGATATTGAAATAATCTGTCCGCAATCCCAAATATTTCCATAGGTTGCAATAATAGATAGTGGCAATATACAAACTTGTTGACAACAATATTGTTATTGTCTGATATTGGAGTCAGCCTGATATCAGAACAAGGAGAGTGACGACAAATCCTTTATGGTGCCAGGTGTTTCTTGTCCTGGTTTGGGCCCGGATGGGAAGAGTGAATATATAAACAAATGTCTTTAGGAAAAAGGAAGAGATGAACAAGAAGCTGTTTGTCATGCTGACCCTGTTGGCTGTGTTTCTGATGTCTGGCTTGATTTCCAATGGCTCGGCTGTGGCCGCCCAGAACGCTGGCGTCCAACTGTCCGACATGGTGCTGTTGGCCGATGAAGAGCCCACGGACGAAGAGCCCACGGACGAGGAGCCCACGGACGAAGAGCCTGAGGAAGACCCGAAAGGGGAATAAGGGGTATCGTTTTTCTATGACTGGGACGGGGCGACCGTCCCGGTTTTTTTTGTCTAATCCCCGGTCCGGATTATGATCCTCCGGAAATTATCAGGCGAATATCTTTTTCGCGTCGTCCCGGATCAGTAATATCAGAATCGCCTTCTGGGCATGCAGCCGGTTTTCCGCCTGGTCCCACACCACCGATTGGGGGCCGTCCAGAACCTGGGCGCTTATCTCCTCGCCCCGATGGGCAGGCAGGCAATGCATCACCATGGCCTCCCGGGCGGCCAGGGAGACAAGGCTCTGATCCACCTGCCATCCTTTAAAATCCGCCAACCGCTTCTTCGCTTCCTCGTCCTGCCCCATGCTGATCCATGTGTCCGTATACACCACATCCGCCCCGGCCACGGCCTGCTTCGGGTCGTCGAACAATTCTATGGAAGCTCCCGAATTTTTGGCCATATCCTGGGCGCTGGCCAGGGTTTGGCTGTCTGGCTCATACCCCTTCGGAGTGGCCATCATAAGGTGGAACCCCATCAATCCGGCTGCGTTGAGCCATGAGTTGGCCATGTTGTTCCCATCCCCCACATATGCCACCCGCGCCCCTTCCAGCGTGCCTTTTCTTTCGTAAATGGTGAAAAGGTCCGCCAGCACCTGGCAGGGGTGGTATTTGTCCGTGAGCATGTTGATCACCGGGATGTCCGCCATGGCGGCCAGCTCGTCCACCTGTTCCTGGGCGAAGGTGCGGATGGCCAGGGCGTCCAGGTATCGGCTGAATATCCGGGCCGAATCGGCCACAGACTCCCCCCGGCTCATCTGGATCTGGTCGCCGGAAAGAACCACGGCCTGGCCACCCAGCTGGACCATTCCCACTTCGAAAGAGACCCGGGTGCGAGTGGAGGGTTTTTGGAATATCATCCCCAGCGACCTCCCCTCCAGAGGTTTGGAGGAAGCGCCGGATTTTCTTTCCTTTTTGAGACTGGCGGCGGTCCTGATGATCCACTCTATGTCTTCGCGGCTCAGGTCGAGCAGGCGACGAAGATCCCGTTTCATTTTGCCAGCGCCTTGCCCAGGATATTGAGAGCCTTGTCCACCTCGGCCTTCTTGATGATCAGCGGGGGCATAAGCCGGATCGTGTTGTCGTTCACGCAATTGACCAAAAGGCCCGATTCGGCGCACCGGCGCACGATGGATGAGCCAGGGGTGGAAAGCTCCACCGCCACCAGCAGGCCGATGCCGCGCACTTCGCGGATCATTTTGTGGGTCGCTTTCATGCCGGTGAGTTTGATAACCATATATTTTCCCAGCTTGCGCACATTGGCCAGGGTGTCCGCCTTGGAAAGAATCTCCAGAGTGGCGGCCGCCGCGGCGCAGGCCGGAGCCCCCCCGCCGAAAGTGGTGGCATGGGAGCCGGGAACCAGATACTTGGCCCTTTCCTCGTCGGCGAACATGGCGCCCATGGGGAAACCGTTGGCCATGGACTTTGCCATGGTGATGATGTTCGGCTTTACTCCAAAGTGCTCATAGGCGAACAGCTTGCCGGTCCTGCCAAATCCGGTCTGCACCTCGTCGAAGATGAGGGTCAGGTTCTTGGAGGCGCAAAGCTTGGCCAGCTTCTGGATGAACCCGATCTCGGGCACGAAAACCCCCGCCTCCCCCTGGGCCGGCTCGATGATCACCGCGCAAGTCTTGGAGGTGATGGCTTTTTCCACCGCACCCAGGTTTTCGTAAGGCACATGCTTCACGCCGGGGAGCATGGGGCCGAAACCGTGTTTGTATTTCTTGTTATAAGTAAGCGAGAGCGCCCCCATGGTGCGCCCATGAAAGGCGCGCTCGAAGGCGATCACTTCCAGCCGGTTTTTGTCGTATTTCTCGCTGGAATATAACCGGGCGAGTTTGAGGGCAGCTTCCACCGCCTCGGCCCCGCTGTTGCAGAAAAACAGCCGCCCAGGATGCAGCTTGGCCAACAGCGCCTTGGCGTAGCTTGTCTGGGCTTCGGTGTAATACAGGTTGGAGGTATGCCCCAGCTTTATCATCTGCTTCTGGGCGGCCTTGTTGACGATGGTATTGCAATGGCCCAGGTTGGTCACCGCCACTCCGGAGACGAAATCCAGATACTTTTTCCCGTCGGCGTCCCAGACAAAAGCGCCTTTGCCCTTGACCAAAGCGATCGGCTGGCGTGTATAGTTAGGCGACAGGCATGTATTGGCCATATCGGCTATTTCCTTGTTTCCCATCGTGTCATCCCCGGAAAAACGGTTTGAGGCCCGCTGGCCGGAAATCATGGGCTGCGGTCCGTAAAATAGGACATTATACCTCAAATCCTCTTTATTTTCAAGGCTCATTGAGGCTTCCTGCACCCAGACGCTGAACTGGAGGGGGATGATGATGACTTTTTGCCACATCAAACAGAATGAACAAAGGGGAATGCCGACGATCGCAAGTTCGATAAAATTCGGGAAAACGAAGTGTTATTTCATCTCGGCGTCGGCGGAAGTCTTCTCCATGGCCGGGATATTATGGCGGATATAATCCACGATCCCCTCCCGCCACATGTAATATCCCGCCACGACCCCCAGGACCAGAAGGACCGCGGCAAGCTTGGCGCCCAGCCCGAATCCTCGCGAGGACTTTTCCGTCAATTCCTCCTGGTCGGAGGATTGCCTGGGTTGCCGGATTATGGCCAGAGTGGCCATGGTGGCGCTGGCTTTTGTCTTTCCAGCCTTGATATTCAGTCCCTCCAGGGCCTCTTTGAGCTTTTCGGCGCTGGCGTATCTTTTTTCCGGATCCTTCTTCAGGCAGCGCAGTATTATGGTCTCCAGCGCTTTGGGGATTTTCGGGTTTTTCTCTGTGGGTTTTGGCGGCTTTTCGTTTATATGCTTATGAATCATGCCAAAAGGGGAATCCGACTCGAAGGGAAGCGCTCCAGTGGTCATCTGATAGAATATCACCCCCAGGGAGTAGATGTCGCTGGCCGGGCCAATATCCCTGATCTCTCCTCTTCCCTGCTCCGGGGACATATAGGCGGGGGTCCCGAGTATAACACCGTCCTTGGTAAGATGGGCGCCCCCCAGTGATGAGGCGTCAGTCTCCGCGTCAACCGCCTTGGCTATGCCGAAATCGAGGATCATGGCGGCAAGCTTGCTCTCCAGTTCGGTGACGATGATATTCTCCGCCTTCAGATCCCTGTGGATAATCCCCTTGCGATGCGCGTATTCCACCCCCTCCAGGATCTGGTAGGCCAGCTCCAGGAACACGGGGATATCGATGAAACCAAGCTCCGCGACCAACTCGTCGAGCGACCTGCCGTCGATGAATGGCATCACAATAAAAAACTGGCCCTTGGGCGACTTGTCGAAATCGTATACGGTGACTATGTTCGGATGCTCAAGCTTGCTCTGGATCCTCATCTCGCGCTGGAACCTTGCGGCGCTCTCCGGGTCGGCGGTCATCTTCTTGCTGATCACCTTGATCGCCACGGTTTTTCCGGTGGTGATCTGCTGGCCCTTGTACACCACCCCCATCCCGCCGCTTCCCAGCTTGTTCAGGACGGTATAGCGCCCGGCCAGCACATTGCCGGACATCCCATCCTTCGTCTTTATCACAAGCTCCGCCCCATCGTTGGGACAGAACTTTGTGCCCCGCTTGAAGCTGTTTTCGCACAAGGGGCAGTATGGCTTGGACATTAATTATTCCTGTTTGTTGCACCGTCACCCAACACTTCTGGAAATGTATCAGGATGATTGGCAATTGTCAAAAAACGTATTCCCGGCCAAAGGTCGGCGTGGGGTATCAGCCGCACATGGAACAGCGAAGCTGGGGCCGACGGGCGGCGGTTGCTTCGTCCAGTCGGGCCCGCACGGTACGCACAGGGGCCGCCTTCAGCGATTCCGGATTCGCCCTGGCCTCCCCGGCGATCTCGATCATGGCGTCACAAAACTGATCCAGGGTCTCCAGGCTCTCGGTCTCCGTCGGCTCGATCATCATGGCCCCTCTGGCGATGGAGGGGAAGTATATGGTGGGGGGGTGGAATCCGCGGTCGATCAGCGCCTTGGCGATATCCAGGGTGGTGACTCCATATTCGTTCTGGATCTTGTCCGTGATCACCAGCTCATGCATGCAGTGGCCAGGGTAGGGGATATGGTAATGCCCCTCCAGCCGAGCCCGGATATAGTTGGCGTTTATCACCGCCGCCTCCGCCACCTGGGCCAGCCCCTCGGGCCCCATGGACAGGGTATAGGCCGCCGCCCGCAGAAGCACGCCGGTGTTTCCGAAAAATCCGTGAACCCGGCCCACGCTCATGGGGCGGTCATACTCCAGCCGATAATCGCCCCCCCCGGTTTGTTCCACCAGGGGGAAGGGGAGATACGGCTCCAGCTCCCGTTTAACCACCACTGGCCCTGCCCCCGGCCCGCCGCCGCCGTGCGGGGTGGAGAAGGTCTTGTGCAGGTTTATATGCGCCACGTCCACCCCCATGTCGCCAAAGCGCGCCTTGCCCAAAAAGGCGTTCAGGTTCGCTCCATCGCAGTAGAGGAACCCGCCCCGGTCGTGGACTAGCTTCGATACCTCCAGGATGTCCGTCTCGAAAATCCCCAGGGTGTTGGGATTGGTCACCATCAAGGCCGCCGTCTGGTCATCCATCAGCCGGTCCAGCTGGGCCATGTCTATCCGTCCATCGGGTCCGCTGGGGAGGGTGACCGCCTCATATCCGCAATAGACCGTGGAAGCCGGATTGGTGCCGTGGGCGGAGTCTGGCAGCAACACTTTTTTGCGCGGATTCCCCCGGGCGGTCAGGGCTGCCCGGATCATCAGCAGCCCGGTAAACTCCCCATGGGCGCCCGCCGCAGGCTGAAGGGTGGCCGCGTCCATCCCCGATATGGCGCAGAGCCACCGCTCCAGGTTGTATATGACTTCCAGTGTCCCCTGGGCCTGGTTGTCCGGCGCCAGAGGATGCAGGGTGGAAAAGCCGCTTATCCTGGCCACCGCCTCGTTGATCCTGGGATTGTATTTCATGGTGCAGGAGCCCAGCGGATAGAAGTTCAGGTCCACGGCAAAGTTCCACTGGCTCATCCTGGTGTAGTGGCGGGTAACCTCCGGCTCCGTAAGGTTGGGAAAGCCCGCCAGATCCTTGCGCAAAGCCCCGATGGGGAGCGCGCTTTGGGGGTCGATGGTCGGCAACCCGCTCTCGGGGGGGGGGTTTC
>JAOUPQ010000186.1 GCA_029879765.1 Nitrospinota bacterium
AGTCGGCCAAAAAATGTTTTTGAAAGTCGCGAATCTCCTCTTTGGTGAACAGGTCCTCCTCCAGTTCCATATCCTCGGCCAGAGTCTCCGCGTCATAGGCTGTTTCCTCACTCATGAACTTGAGAGTGTCCACCAGCGATTTCGCGTCCCCGGCGATGGAGGACTGGATATAGGCGGCCACCGCTTCGTCCCAATCCCCATATCTCGGGTCCGCCGCCACCCGGATATCATATTCCACCACGGATTCGCCCTCATCCTCCCCGGGGCGGGCATGGATGGCAAGCAACCCATGGCCCACCAGCTTCTTGTTCAGCAAGGGGAAGGATGTCACAATCTGGAAACCAGCCAGGCCCGTGGTCTTTTTCCCTTTCAGAGGGATCAGCGTATACTTGGCGCTGGTGCCTTTCAGCAGCCATTCGGCGGTCTCATCGTCCTTCTCCAGCCGCAGAGGAGTTTTTGACAATACATGGCGGGCGATTTTGAAAGCCAGATGGGGCCGTTCAATATAAAAGGATACAATGTCGTGGGAAGCGTCCAGATAAATGTCCCGGATCATCAAGGGGCGGGAATTGCAGGCTCGACGCAGTCCCTCCTCCGTTTCGGGGATAGCGTGTTCAGGGATGCGTATTGGGTTGCTGGATCCCGCCATGGAGGATTGGCCACAGGGAGGCTTCTGCTTTTGGGCCTTTTTATTCTCCGCCCCCGCCGCAAATGGAGCCCCTGCCAGAAGCGCCGCCATCAGCCAGAGGATTACTGCACGGCCACCGATATATCTGATATCCCCGCCTCCCGCACTATTCCCATTATTTTCACCACAAACCCATACTCCACCCGTCGGTCCGCGCTCACCACGGCGGAGCGCCGCGCCACTCCCATGGATCCTTCCGTCAGCATATCGGCCAGGTCTTCGGCGTCGATCAGGTCGCCCATCAGGTACATCTCTTTTTCCTTGGTTATCTCGATCTGGAACACTTTTTCCCGTTCCGCTCCCGCGCCACCTTTTGTTTCCGGCAGTTCGATATCCATTCTGCGGGTGAAATCGACAAAAGCGGTGGAGACCATGAAGAAGATGAGCAGGAGGAACACCACATCGATGAGCGGCGCCATGGCCAGGGAGTAGTCATCCTCTGTTTTTCGTTTAAACCTCATGGGGCGAATCCGCGACCTTGTGGGTGGCCTCGAAGTTTTCCATGGCCTTGATCAAGTCCTCCACGAAAAACAGGCTCTCCTCCTCCATGTCGTAGATGAACTTGTCCACCCGGCCACGGAAGTAGTGATACGCCGCCAGGGCCGGAATGCCGATGATAAGCCCGGTGGCGGTGGTTATCAGCGCCTCGGCTATGCCGGAGGCCACCAGGCTCGGGTTGCCGCTGCCCGCCACGGAGATGACATCGAAGGCCTTGATCATCCCAATGACGGTGCCCAGCAGACCCATCATCGGGGTGATGTTGGCCAGCACCCCCAGGCCCCGCAGGTTCGCCTCCATCAAGGTGGCCTCATGGGAGCCGGCGGCTTCTATGGCCCTTTCGATTTCCAGGATCCCATGGGAGGCGCGGTTGAGCCCCGCCTTTAGAATCCGGGCCATGGCGGAGGGGTTGTTGGCGCAGATTTTCAGCGCCCTGTCCAGATCCCCTTTTGCGGAGAGGCGGCGAACCTCGGCGGCGAAGGACGGGTCCACGATATTTTCGTTCCGCAGGCTGTATGCGCGCTCCAGGCAGATGGCCACCGCCAGGATGGAGCAGAACAGGATGGGCCACATCACAGGGCCTCCCTTGCGGAAGACGCTGACCAGCCAACTGTCGGCGAACCATACCCCCCCCACCAGAAGGAAGATGATAGACAGAAGGGCGCCGACGGCGGTCATGGCCGCCAGGGGCGGAACGGTCTCCCAGACGGGATGTTCGCGTATTGTGTCGAAATTCATATCTAAAAGATAAAACCTTAAGATAAATCATTCGGCGGGATCACTCAATACAAATAAACAGGGCCCGGCGGGAATTATCCGGCGCCGGGCCCCAGGTTACGCGTCATAATGGCCTGGTCTATCGCACCATCAACCTGCCGTGACGAGGCAGAAACCGCGCCAATCTGCGGCGGGTTCGTTTCATCATCACCATCGCCTTTCGGTTCTGATCCACCGGCCTTGGACGCGCCAGCGGCTTGCGGAAGGCGGAAGCTCCCGTCACATCCCTGAGGCCAAGTAAAAACTCGTTGCTCCACTTCATATAGGGGAAAAACCCTTTGCGAAACCCTTTGGTGTGGGCCATAAATCCTCCCATTCTCTTTAGTTCGTAGCTTTCTCTATCCATTACTAATTTCGGCTCATACCTGGCAAAAAGCAATTCCGGGTGGTGGGGCCGTTACGGAAGAAAATGCGCTCAAGTCCATACCAGGGGGTCGCAGTGGATGACAACCCAGGTTAAAAAGCCTAAAATTACCCCAGGGAGCAGTTCCGGCGGACATTCGCGGATCCTTGATAGTCAAAACACTATATTTATGGGTGACGGAATGGCAGATTTATTTCACGCCGACATGACCTCCGAGGAGATAGCCCCCCTGGCCCTGGCTATTTTCCACCTGATGGACCAGTTCCCCGTGACCATGAGGAGCAAGAACCGCAAAGGGGTGCGGGTGGAATCGGGCAGGGTGCTGGACAACGAGTACACCGGCCCGGTGCTGGAAAAAACCCTGGCCATCAACGAAGTGATCCGGGAAAAGCCGACCTGGGGCCCATATAAGGGGATTCCGGTCATCTGCTCTCCGCTGCGCAACAGCAAGGGGGAGTGTGTGGCGGCCATCGGAGTGATCGACCTTCGACACACAGGCGCATGACACATCATCATCTGGTCGCTCTGCTGGTCACGATTCTGGCGGCTCCAGGCTGCCCCCCTGTCATGGCCCAGGAGCAGAGAGTGGAGATATTCCGCCTGGAGTATTCCTCCGCCGTCGAAATGGAGAAGATCGCCGCCGCCATGCTTTCGCCCGAGGGGAGGATATCGGTCAATGAATCCTCCAACTCCCTGGTGGTGTTGGACACGCCAGAGGCTATTGGGAGGGTTAAGTCGGTGCTGGAGCGGCTGGACGTCAAACCGGCCAACATCCGGATCGAGGTGACATTTGTGGAAAAAAGCCGGATAGAAAAACTGAACCTGAAGATCCGGTGGCGGCTGGCGGGGAATGGGTGGATGGTAGGCTCGATAATCCCCCCTCCGGGCGGGTCGCCCCTGGCCGTGGAAGCTTTTGCGTCTTTGGAAACCAGTGAAAGCATGCAAAAACAAACGATCCTGGTTCTGGAAAACACCCCGGGAAGGATATTTGTGGGGGGGGAATATCCCACGCAGGAGAGGACGGTTCATGGGGACAGGGGTTATGCATACATGACGGAGACCACCCGGTTCAAAAGCGCGGGAACCAGCCTTTATGTCATCGCCTCCAGGGCGGGGAAAGGGAAGCTGAAAGTTTCCGTGGAGCCGGAGTCTGGCCACATGGATAAAGAGACTGGGACTTATAATGTAAAGAGGGCGTCCACCACCGTGGTGATCAACGATCCCGGGACCCTGGCGCTCTCCAGGACCGGGGGCGGCTCCGAAGGCGCTTCAGTGAATATTCCGGCGGCGGCGCAGGCTTCATCAACATCGGGAAGTTTCATGATGATCCTGTCCGCTCATAGCGAGGAATGAAAGTTATTTGCCCACAGGGGCAAATGTCCATGCGTTCCTGGCTTCCATGGCATATAATCAGAAGACAAGTTAATCCGGGATAGTGAATTGCGTTTAAGAACAGATGGGGAGAAATTATCGATTCTCCTTGCGGAAGATGATCCTGCCACCGGGATTCTGGCCAGGTTGAACCTGGAGAAACTGGGGCTGGATGTGCGGATGGCCACCGATGGCAAGGAAGCGCTGGCCTTGTGGCGAACCGGGCGGCACAAAGCGGTGTTGCTGGACTTCAACATGCCCCGCATGAGCGGGCTGGATGTGGCCCGGGCCATCCGCGAGGATGAGGGTAAAGAAGATATCGGCCACACCATGATTATCCTTATCACCGCAAAACCGCTGGACCACCTGGAGGAGGTGCAGACCAGGGGTGTGGTGGATCTTATGCTGCCCAAACCAGTGGACTACTCCGAGCTATATAACAGGCTGGAGGATCTGTTCCCCGGCCGGGGCGCAGGTCATGACAGCCCATCCCCAAAAGAGCGATCCGGCGATACGGTCTACGAAGGGGAGCCGCTGGACCTGAAGGAGCTGGAGGAAAACGTGGGGGCCGATGGGCTGGGGGATATCCTTTCCATATTCCTGCGCCAGGCGGAAAAATATATCGGCGAAATTGAGGAAGCTTTCAGCCGAAATGATGGCCTGCTCACCTCCCAGATCGCCCACAAGTTAAAGGGCTCTTCCGCCCAGTTCACAGCCAAGGGGATGGTGGCGCCTGCGGAGTATCTGCAGCGAAATTGCGCCCAGGGGGACCTGGACGACGAGGCTGCTAGCAAGCTGGAGATCCTCAAGCGCGAAATGGATAAAATCAAGAGTTACGTCAAAGAGATCCCAGAGTTGCAGGCTGGCCGGTAGGCTGGTCGTCTTCCATCACGACTTTCCCCGTCATTTCCCGTCAAAACCGATATAATTAAATCAAAAGAAGTACTTTCCCGCAAAGGATCACCGGACATGAAGCAGATTAAAATATTCGCCGACCATATAGAGCCCGACGCCCTGGAGCAGTTCCACTCCGCCATGAACCAGGAGTTCGCCGTGAAAGGGGCGCTGATGCCCGACGCCCACAGCGGCTATTCCCTGCCCATTGGCGCTGTGGTGGCCACGGACGGGATGGTGCTGCCGGCATGGGTGGGCTACGACATCGGCTGCGGGATGTGCGCTGTGCGCACTACTCTGTTGAAACACGAGATCCTCCCCCACCGGGCGAAAATATTCGACGGGATGTACCGCGTTATCCCCACCGGGTTTCACCACAACAAGAGACCCGCCGCGTGGGATTATCAGCAGTATCCCATGACCCCCATGCTCAAAAAGCTTTTCGATAAAAACGGCATGAGCCAGCTGGGCTCATTGGGCAGCGGCAACCATTTTATTGAGATCTGTCACGACGAGGAAAACCATGTGTGGGTGGTGATCCATTCCGGCAGCAGGAACCTGGGCCACTCCACCGCCACCCACTACATGAAGCTGGCCTCCAAAAGCGGCAAGGCCAGGGAGGGGCATTTCGGCTTCCGGGTCGACTCCGAACAGGGCCAGGACTATATTACGGACATGCGGTTCTGCCTGGAGTTCGCCCTGCAGAACCGCCAGGAGATGATCAACCGGGCGCTTAGGGAAATCTATCATCTTGCCAGGGAAGGGGAAAAGCCGCAGAGGCTGGCCTTTATCAACCGCACCCACAACCACGCCGAGGAAAAGGACGGACTGTGGATCCACCGCAAGGGCGCCACCCACGCGGAAAAGGGGATGGAAGGGGTGATCCCCGGCAACATGCGCGACGGGAGCTTCATCGTGGTGGGGAAGGGGAACGAGGAGAGCCTCAACTCCAGCTCCCACGGCGCGGGAAGGGCCATGAGCCGGACACGGGCCAAGAACGCGATCAACATGGACAAGTTCAAGATCCAGATGAAGGGGATAACCTCCAAGGTGGGCAGATCCACCCTGGATGAAGCGCCGGACGCCTATAAGGATATCTTCGACGTTATGAAGCTGCAAAAGGACCTGGTGGACGTGACCCACCACCTGCTGCCGATAATCAATGTGAAGGCCTGACCAGCGCTCTACTTCCCCGCCGCGTCCATCGCCTCGTTGGCCAGTTCGTCCGCCCGCTCGTTCTGCGGATGGCCCGCGTGCCCCTTCACCCACACCCAGTCCACCTGATGGGGCGCGGCGGCGGCGGACAGGGCCTGCCACAGTTCCTGGTTCTTCACAGGCTTTTTGCCCGCAGTGCGCCAGTTGTTCTTCACCCATCCATGGATCCACGAGGTCATCCCCTGGATCACGTAGTTGGAGTCGGAACAGACGATGACGCGGCTGGATCTCTTCAGCGCTTTCAGTGACTCGA
>JAOUPQ010000187.1 GCA_029879765.1 Nitrospinota bacterium
GGCTTTTGGGGTGGAGGCGGAAGAACCCCTGAGCGCCAGTGAATTCTGGCGCGCGATTATCGAAGACGACGCTGTGTCCGCGCGGATTGAGCATGAAGAGGCGGAGCTTTTGGATTTAATCCTGACCGAGGGGACGCTGGCCTTCCGCATGACCCAGGCCGTGGGCCCCAATCCTGGCCAAAAGACGCTGGCTAAGGTCCATGAGCAGCTTTGCGAGATGCTGGCTGAAGGTACCCCATTCATGCCCGGACGATGAAGAAGGATCTGTCCGTTATCGTATCGTGCGAACATGCGGTGAACCGGGTTCCCTCGCGGTTTCGGGCTTTCGTGGATCCTTATGACAGGTCCGCTTTGAATACCCATGCAGGTTACGATATCGGAGCGCTACCTGTGGCCCGCGCTCTGGCCCGCAGAATTGGCTGCCCGATTTTCGTTGGGGGCATTTCCCGCCTGGTGGTGGATCTGAACCGCTCCGAGACCAATCGGCAGGGGATATTCGGGTCTATCGGGCGCAAGCTGGACGCCGCAGGAAAAGAGGCGGCTCTGGAGAAGTGGCACCGGCCGTTCCGGCTTTCCATGCGTGAGGCGCTGGAGCGGGAGATGGCTTGCGGACGGAGGGTTATGCTGCTTTCGGTCCATTCATTCACCCCCAGGCTGGATGGGCAAACCCGCAAAGCGGATTTCGGGCTGCTGTATGATCCGGCCAGGAGCGCCGAGCGAGCCCTGTGCCGAGCCATGGGCGCAAAAATCCTGGCCTCCTTGCCGACGGCGAGAATCCGGATGAATTACCCTTATCGGGGAGTGAGCGATGGATCCGCCTCCGCTTTCAGAAAACTGTTTCCAGGGATCGTGGCTGTGGAACTTGAATTCAACCAGGGAACCGTCGGTTCCTTCTCTCTGGCGAAAATAACGGAAGCCATAGCCACCTCCATCAAGGGAGCCTGAACCGGGGTTTTTCATGGGTCATGTCTGCGGACCGGATCCGCTGGGGGTGGGTTTTTCTCCCGGGCGCTCTCGTTTTTGTTGATTGTGCTTCTTTGGATTGGCTATAATTTAACCAGGCAAAACTGAATCCGGGATTATAATCAATTCGAAAGCCTGAACAGTAAATAAAGCAGTATCTGTTCTGCAAAGCCACCGACGCTCATCTAGTTTCAGACGAGATCCAAAACAGGCCTGACAGACTTGTGGCGCCTGTTCATTCCCGCAAGGAGATATGCGGGGATAAGCGGTGATGATGGAGCTGGTGTTGTGGTTGTTCTCCTGGAGATTCGAGTAGTATTTCAGGAAACGAACGTGGTTGCACAGCGCATGGCTCATCAGGAACTCCGGCATGGCGGCGTCTGTTTCTTTTTATATTCCCACAAGTCGGAAGGATAACCCTTATGGACGGCCCGTTGAAAGAGCTTTTCTCTCTGATTCCGATGTACGAGAGAATGTTCGACATCGATGACTCGTTAAAGGAGCTGTTTTCCAACATTCCCCTGTTCAAGGGAGAGAACCAGGACAGGGTGATCGCCCATCTCATGGAATGTCCCATAGCCACCTACGCCCCCGGTGAGTTCATACTTAAAAACGGCGAATTTGATGAAAACTGCTGTGTCCTGCTTGTGGGCAGGGCCAATGTGCATCTGGCCGGCGGGGTGGATCATATCGAGGAAGACAAGGTTATCACCGAGGGGGAATTCTTTGGTGAAATAGCGGCTCTCTCCGGATTACCCAGGACGGCTGATATCAAGGCTGCGGACCATTGCGCGGTGATGCAGATACCGAAAGATAAAATGTTCGAGGTTCTCGATGAGTTTCCCATGGTACGGTCCAGAATCGAGGATACATATCGTCGCAGGATATTGAGCAATCAGCTTCGAAAAGTTCCCATATTCGCAGATCTGGCGGATTCTGACCTGGATGTGATAAAGGACAAGGCCACTATCAACGTGTTCCGCAAAGGGGAAATCATATTCAAGCAAGGGGACAGGGCGGACGCCTTTTACCTGATACTGTTCGGCTTCGTGAAGGTTTCCACCAGCAAGGGGCGCGGCGCCAAAACCCTGGCCTACTTGAAAGGTGAGCAGCATTTCGGGGAGGTTGCGCTGCTCAAGGAGAACGGGATACGGACCGCCACTGTGACCGCTATCAACCGGACTCATCTGATAAAGATATCCAGGGATGATTTTGTCACCTTCATGAGCGGCCGGAAGGACTTGCGGGGGGCGCTGGCGGAAATATCGAAAAAGCGTGAAGCCATAGCCCAGAGGATGGCCGGTGATATGCATCTTTCGGACACCCTGGAAGCCACTATCGAGGCCGGGATAATCCATACCCGCTCCACCCATATGCTTGATATCACCAAGTGCGTTCAGTGCGGCGCCTGTGTGGAGTCGTGCGCCAAGCTGCATGATGGAGTGTCTAGGCTGGTGCGAAAAGGGGTTCGCCTGAACGGATTCCTGATGGCTGTGACCTCCTGCCGCCATTGCGATGATCCGGCGTGCATGTATGAATGCCCCACCGGGGCCATTGCCAGGGATCCTTCTGGGGAAATATACCAAAAGAGCTTCTGCATCGGATGTGGAATGTGCGTGAAAAGCTGCCCATACAACAGCCTGACGCTGGTGGAAGTCCACCCGGCGAAGAAAGCTGGCATATTCTCCAAGCTTCTGACCCGTATCACCAGCGGGAGGGAGAGCGATTGGGTGGAGGTGCCGGTATCCGAAGCCAATTTCACCCTGGAGCCGAAAGGGCGGCTGAAAAAGAGCGGCAAGAAAGTGGTCAGATGCGATATGTGCGACAGCTACGATTTCCTCGGTTGTGTATACAACTGCCCCACTGGCGCCATGGCCATGGTCAATCCTTCCGAGTATTTTTCGGATTTGATTCCGAACGAATAAGCAGATGGCAATAAAAAGATCCGCAGAATCCAAGGCCACCGCCCTGTCGGCAAAATGGCCGCTTGTCTTCTTCGTATTGCTGATTGTGAGCTTCCTGGTTCATGCCGGAGTGCGGATCTGGGGATCGTTGTTCATGGTGGAGTGGGCCAGGATCGGCTATGGCGCTTTGGCCAGCGTCATCATGCTCATATTGACCTCATACAGCCTGCGGAAGATTGTGTTCACCCGGAAAATGGGCTCGATGGAAGGGTGGCGCAAGACCCATCTGTATCTGGGTTTGTTCTGTGTAGCGCTGATATTCATGCACACCAATTTCAAGGTATATGGGAATTTCGGGCTTCTGATGATTATACTTTTTTCATTGGTGATACTCAGCGGGATGATGGGAGAGCTGATGTATAAAACCATCCCGGTGTGGCTGTCCAAACAGGGATCCGACGCCATGGAGCTGGACGAAAAGCTGAAGAAACCTGGAGAATATCTGACCACCGCCGACGAGATCGCCGAAAAGGCCACCAATGAATTCAAGGTGTTCTATGGACAATCTATCAGATCCCTTTTCGCCAAAAGAATCTTTCCTCCCAAATATCTGTTCATGAGCCAAAGCGATGTAATCGCAAGCCGCAAAAAGCTTTTCAACCACTTGGCTTCCCAGGGCCCGCCCAAGGACAGGATGGCGCTGAGCAGCCTGGAAGCGCTATATGCCGAAAGGGACAAGGTGCAGTTCAAGTACGCCAGGCTCCAGGTCATGCGTATCTGGAGCAATGCCCATGTCCCCGCCACTGCCGCCTTGTTGACGGCTATGCTGGCGCATATATGGGCAGTGTCCTATTATTAAGATGGAGAATTAGCGGATGCGTCTGGGATTTTCAATAGCCGCCGCGCTGCTAGTGGCCATTCTTGCGTTGGACAACCTGCTGGAAAGGGAAGGGACGATATTCATGAGCAGGCCCCTTTCCTCCAAACACAAGATGCTGGAGAAGGATTGTGTCAAGTGTCATGAGCCCTGGAAGGGAGTGAAAAGCATGAAATGCAAGATCTGCCATAGGCAGGAGCTGCATATCATGAACACATCCAAGGGCCCGGAAAAGGACTGTCTGGAATGTCATACCGAACACAAGGGGGAAAACGCGGCCCTGACTGTAATTCCCGATGTGAAATGCCTGGAATGCCATCAAACTGAAGGGGCCTCGGCTTTCAGGCATAGTGTGAAGTTAAAGCCCGCCAGGAGCGGAGTTCTTCTTACCCACAGGACCCATTTCACCCGCGGTTTCGTGATGGAGAACATATGCAAAACCTGCCACATCCCCCACACTTTCAGGATAAAGCAGGATATCTCCAGGCCAATTAAAGACATCATGTACAAACATTCCATCGATTTGAAGTTTCGCTGTCCTGATTGTCATGAGGATGTGCAATCGGAAGGCTTCAACGCTACCGGCGGAGGGTTGGATCCGGTCAAGTGCTCCGAGTGTCATGAAAGGCGATATGTCAGCGTCTCTTGCAGCTATTGCCACAAATTCCACAACGTCTCCATCATGGAAGCGATGACCGGGTCACTGCCGCATTTTTAGTCCTGCTCCGGCCCGCTTCCCCACAAGCGCCCCGGGATCCTGTGTCTCCAGTGGCTTGAATGCCTGTCCTATAAATTGAAGAATGCAAACCACGATACTTGCGTGGGATGAGAACGTCTTTGGAAAAAGGGGAGCTTCATTACTAATAATTTCTGATATATTTGATTTGTGACAGAAAAAGGCGCATATTTCTCATATATGTGACAGTATAGAGGAAATTACTCCTGCTCAATGAAAGTTGATGTTATAGTTAACACCTTATATTGGGAAAGGTCAGATGGAAGAGCAAACCACGATCAAGGAAACAAACACAAGCGCCAGATACAACCACCTGGCTGGCAAATATCTTACGTTTTCCCTGGGGGAGGAGGAATTCGGGATCAATATCGGCATTGTGAAAGAGATAATCAAGCTGATGGATATCACCCATATTCCCCAGACCCCAGATTACATAAAGGGGGTTATCAACCTTAGGGAGAGAGTCATCCCGGTGACCGACCTGCGGATGAAATTCGGAATGCCCAAGGAGGCGTACACACACGAAACATGCATCATAGTTCTGGATATGCCGGGCGTCACTGGCGGGATCATCATCGACTCGGTGTCCGAAGTGGTGGACATCAAGCCGGGAGAGATTGAGCCGCCCCCGGCTTTTGACGGAAAAACGGAAGTGGCCAATATCCAGGGGATGGCGAAGGTCAAGGGGAAAGTCATCATCCTTCTGGATATATTAGCCGCCCTGGGCAGCGATGGTATTTCCAGAGTGTCACTGGAAAAATAAATCAACCAAGAGGGGGTAGTTTGTATTACTCCAATAGAGCGATACAACACACGGATAGGGGAAGGTTATGTTAGCGACTAGATCATTAAAATTCAAAATTCTTGCAGGCTTCGGATTGCTTGTTGTTTTTGTGGCGTTTACCGGAGTGATTGGCTACATGGGAGTGAACGATGTGGGTGGCGCCATGGTGCGCATCACCGATAAAGACGCTCCGATGGTGGATCTTGCCATGGAAATGAAGATCAATGTCCTGGAGTCGTTGGGGGTCGTGGATCAATACAGGATGGCCACCAATGTGGTGTCCAGGTATGATCAGTCCGGCCTGGAGAATCTGAGGAAGGAATTCGACAACAAGGTCAGTGATTTTGACAAGCAAGGCAATAAAATAATAAACGGCGGTGATTATTTTGGCTCAAATATCGCCGGAACTGATAATGCCGCCTTGCGCAACAAGGTGACTGAAGCCCAAAAAAGCCATGACACCAAATTCCAGCCTGCGGTGGCCAATGTCCACTCCATCGGCGCCAAGCTGGTGGAAAACCGGATCATCCGCGACAAAGTGATGGTGGATATGGAAAACGCCACCCAAAAGGTGTTCGATATTGCCATGCAGCTGGAAGAGGCCGCCAAGGAGATCATCTTGCGCAAACAGGATCGCAACGATCTGGCCGGAATATTCAGCAACGAGGTGCAATGGGCGGATCTGGCCATGGAGATTAGAGCCACCATCGC
>JAOUPQ010000188.1 GCA_029879765.1 Nitrospinota bacterium
AAAAGGATCTTTGACCGGAACGCCGAACATGACAAAACCGGCGGAAGACGTTATGCTTTCCGGATTATCCTGCTCGAAAAACCAGTCTCTTCTTGTATCTGTGGCGAATTCACCCGACAACATTTTATTTATGAACTTGTCATCTTTCCCCGCCCCGTAGGTTCTCATGTTTCCATTAGAACTGAAGGAAATAAGGGTTCTTGAGGATTTTGGCACCAGGGTGAACTTCCAACCATTCTTGTCACCAAAATGGGAGTTTATGATCTCATTGAGTTTTGAGAATGTTTCGGAATTGTCATTGTTATATCCTGCCGATACCTCCTCAGACAAAATGGCGGCTGCAGTCTTAAAATCTTTCTGGTTAACCAGATTCTCCAAGTCACGTCGGTTCTCCTTAACCCAGCCTATGATCAGGCCATGGGTAGATTCGAGCACCGTGCTGATGGAGTTCCTGACATCGTTTTCCGCCTCCCGCTTTATGTTGTCCAGCGCCATAAGCAAAACCGTGCTCACCAACGCCACCCACATCAGGGCGATGAAGGGTATTGTCAGCCTGGAGGGGCTTTGCGGTTTCCATGTTTCATCAAAATATCCATTGTTATTTTTGGTGCGGTTCATTTTGTTATCCTCCCCTGCCCCTTTGCTGCTTTGGGCCGGGTTGTAGACTTCCTTGTTTTCAAAAAGCCTTCGTTATGTATCTTTCTGCAGTCCTTGGGCCTTGGACCTGGAGCCACAACCCACCCTTTGCCCAGGCACCCGTAACACTGGATATTCAGTTCGACCACTGAACCTTCCAGCCTTTCCCGGTTGACCAGACCCGCCCCTTCGCATACTGGGCAAATTTCCGTGTGGGCCATTTTCATATACTCCAAATAACTCTTCACATCTAAGGACAAGCAAAATCAGGGCCAAACCTTGCCATTGCCATATCTGCTATATATACAGATACATGCGCAAACTGCTCAAAGACAAAAGCGTATCGATATTGTCCAATTGTCTCAGGATTGTCTTATCGATTGGTGATGACGACAGTTTTTATTGAAGACAAGCGGAGACATTGAAGGAATTCGGATCCACCAGGCTTGGGATATGGCTTTGGAGAAGCGGACCCTGGAACGGATCAAAAAGCGTGGCGGGTTATTAATGGATGCTTTTTCCATTAATGCTATTTTCCTATCCGCCGGAATCTCATCAACCCAAATGGGCCAGTGCCAGACTTTGCCAGAACCGTGGGCGACGGCGGGGCCAACTCCACAATCCAGCCACGTCCATCACAACTGCAACACTTGATTTTCAGCTCCACTACCGAGCCATCAAGTCGCTCCCAATTAACAGTTCCATCCCCATGACACGAAGGGCATGTTTCTGGGTGGGCCATAATTTATCCCCAGTTTGTTCATGCATATAATCCAATCATTCACTATCGTAACAGATTGCAATATCTGAACCATACTGCAAACACAGCATATTCTCTATAATATCAACGAAGTAAAGATAGCCATAAAACGGGGATGTGTATTAAAAAGGTCAAAGGGAGCGGCGATTATTTGTCACCTGAACTAACTCGATGTGGAATTATTTGAAATACTTTATTCCTCCCCAGGTTCCTCCGGCAGGCGCCGGTATAAAGTGGAGCGGCTTATCCCAAGCAGCTTGGCGGCCTTGGACCTGTTCCCCCTGGATTTCAGCATCGCCTCCTCCACACTCATCTCATCCGGCTCGACGTTCGCCGGATTCCTTAGTGCGGAGTATGGATGGTTTCCTGTGATCTCCGGAGGCAGGTTGCGCTTTTCGATCATTGCTCCGCCACAGTTGATCAGCGCGTACTCCACCGCGCTTTTCAGTTCCCGCACATTGCCAGGCCAGGGATACTCCATCATGGCCCCCATCGCCTCGTCGCCAAATCCTTCCACCGGCTTGCCTGTGGCGACCCTGGCCAAAAGAAGAAAATGGCGCGCCAGAAGTTCGATATCCTCCCGACGCTCGCGCAATGGCGGCGCGGTGATCCTTGCCCCCCGGATGCGGAACAACAGATCCTGCCGGAACCTCCCCTCCTTTGCCTCCACACCCAGATCCTTGTGGGTGGCGGCGAGAAAACGGACGTTTATCTTCCTCTCCCTCGTCTCCCCCAGCCGGATGATGG
The DNA here is from genome assembly GCA_029879765.1 of Nitrospinota bacterium. Taxonomy (GTDB): domain Bacteria; phylum Nitrospinota_A; class UBA7883; order UBA7883; family UBA7883; genus JAOUMU01. The sequence continues at coordinate 2,144 of JAOUPQ010000188.1, forward strand.
CCCCCTGCTCCAAAGCGCGCAAAAGGCTGACCTGCATCCCCGGGGAGATATCCCCGATTTCATCCAGGAACAGCGTCCCCCCTTCGGCGCTTTCAAACAGGCCCACATGATCCTGGTTGGCGCCGGTAAATGATCCGCGCTTGTGGCCGAAAAGCTGGCTGGTCAAAAGAGAATCGGAGAGGCTGGCGGTGTTCACCGCGACAAAGGGTTTATCTTTTCTGGGGCTCATAAAGTGGATCGCCCTGGCGATAAGCTCCTTTCCGGCGCCGGTCTCTCCTTCGATCAGGGTGGTCCAATCTATCCCGGCAAACTGCCGGATCTGGTTGCGAAGCTCCATCATGGGGGGGCTTTTGCCCAGCATGCCGAAGAATTTGGCCTCCCCTTCCAGTTGCCGACGCAGGTTCTGGACATCGGAAACATCATAAAGCAGAAGCATTTTCTTCCCCTCTCCCCTGGGATCCTCCTTAACCTCCGCTTCCAGCCATCTTCTCTCCCCTCCTTCGGTTTCCAGCCCCAGCTCCAGTTTCCCTCCCCCATGGGCGCCTGCCATCATCACCGCCAGTTCCTTTTTCTCCCTCTCCCCGGTATGGAGCAGGCTCTGCCATGGCGCGCCAATAGCTCTCTGGCTGCTGGTTTCCAGAAACATTTCGGCCCGTTTGCTGATGAATCTAACTTTTCCATCCCCATCGAGAAGCAGGGCGCCAAGCCGCAAATTGTTCAGCGCGGAGCAAAGATCGTCATATCGCCGTTCCAAAGCATTGTGGGCCACGGCCAGGGCTTCTTCCATCTTGTGGCGCTCCGCCCGCTCCGCCGCCTTGTTCCTGGCGATGGTAAACCTGATCCGCAACATATCGACGCTTATGGAGGATTTGGGGATATAGTCGTCCGCTCCGGAATTCAGGGCCATGATCAGGTCCTGAGGATCCTCCCTGGCGGTGAAGATCACGATCACGGGCCACTTCCCCCCTTCCATGGCGCGGATTTTGGAACATAGCTCCAGGCCACTCATGCCCGGCATCATCCAGTCCATAAATATCACGGGGAAATGTTTGGCGGAAAACGCCTCCAGCGCCAAAGTGGCGTCCTGCACTGGGGTGGGTTCCAGCCCGGCGGAACCCGCCGCCACTGTGAGCAGTTTTAGTGGACCAACCTCATCATCCACAATCAGTACGGATATCTTTTCCTGATTCATTCCCAATCCTGTTCTTTACCCCCTCGATCCTCCGCGGACAATACCTGCCTTGCGAACAATCTTATTCTAACCTGTTTGCTCCCATGCATGCCAATAGATACATACCGGATATATGCAAAAGAATTCCCCTTTGCCATATTCGAAGAGCCAAAACAACGGCGCCCGGTTGCATGGCGCCCTGCCAAAATAAATTGCGTTGCAGCATCCAGTATCTCTTTGAAATGGCGAGACATTTGTCCCACTATCCGGCTTTAACGTATATTTTTTCTGGGGTTATCATTTATAGCTTGTTGACACCTAAGACTCTCTCTTATGGCCCGAACATTGCGTTGACATAACATGATTTATAAATATATGTAATGACCATGGGTGGAGGATCCAATATGAGCGCACAATTTCGGTCGGACGCATCCACGTCATCTTCAAAAATATCTAACTTTGAATCCGGATACACAATCAAGCAAAAGCTATTTGGAATCGGAAGTGTGATTATGGCGGCGATGGCGGCCAAAATGTCCTCGGCCGCCTCGTCGACCATGGACGCCTTGGGCGCCGCCGCCAGAGAGATTGGCAAAGTGACGGAAGTGATCATGCGTATCGCCGAGCAGACAAACCTGCTGGCGCTCAACGCCACCATCGAGGCTGCCAGCGCAGGAGACGCCGGCAAGGGCTTTGCCGTGGTGGCCAACGAGATCAAGGAACTGGCCAACCAGAGCGCCAGCGCCGCCGAGGATATCGCCTCCAGGATCGAGGGAACCCAGGAGAACACCAGAAAAGCGGTGCAGGTTATCGCCGAAGTGGCCAAGGTTATCGGAGATATCAACGTCTCCGTGGAGAGCATCAACTCCTCCGTGGAGCAACAGACCCGGGCGGCGGCGAATATATCCTCGAACGTGGGCGACGCCGCAGGGGGCGCCAACAAAATCGCCAGTTCCATAGCCGAAGTGGCCAAAGGCGCCAACAGCGTATCCCAGAACGCCGGTGAGGCCGCCAAGGGGGCGAACAACGTCTCTTCCAACATCCAGGGAGTCAACAAGGCGGTGAACGACCAGAGCGCGGGAGCCCAGCAGGTGAACACCTCATCGAAACAGCTGGCGACAATCGCCGGGGAACTCGATGGATTGATCAGAAGATTCAAAGTGGCATAGGCCAAGAATCCTGTCGCAAGGCTCCCACAGAACCGCACCGCCAATTAGATTTGGCGGGCGTTTTTTTTTGTTTCTGGCGCCCAGGCGCCATGCAAACAGGCGCCCGACTGCCTGTTATTTACGCTCGCCCTCCTTCATGCAAATATGCCCATGCTCATAACCCTCTGTATAACAGACAGATATGATTATCCTCGGCATGGCGCCGACATTGCTCTATACTTCATGGAAATTCTATGTAATATTTGCGGAATTGCCTGGCGGAGACCTGATTGAAAACGGGGAACCTGACGCACGAGGTTGGGATTGCAGAATAGCGAGCCTATCCTCCTTGCGTATACAAGCCGAGCCGCATGGAGTTTAAGAAGCGTTGAATAACCAATTTTCAGAATAAGGAGGAATCCATCAAATGACGCCGAAGGAAGTTATCGAATTCGCCAAGAAACACAACTGTCACATGTTTGACATCAAGTTTCTGGACTTGCCAGGAATGTGGCAGCATTTCTCTTTCCCCATGACCGAGCTTAAGGAAGATACTTTCGAGAACGGATTGGGCTTTGACGGATCATCCATCAGAGGATGGAGGGCCATTCACGCCTCCGACATGCTGGTCATCCCGGACCCGGCCACAGCCATCATGGATCCTTTCACCAAGTATCCCACATTGTCGCTGATCGCCAACATTTTCGACCCGATCACCAAGGAGCCATACAACCGCGACCCGAGAAGCATCGCCCAGAGGGCGGAGGCCTATGTGAAATCCACCGGACTGGCGGACACCGCGTATTTCGGCCCGGAAGCGGAATTTTTCGTATTTGACGACATCAGGTACAACTCCGGCCCATCAGGCTCGTTTTACGCCATAGACTCCTCGGAAGCCGCCTGGAACACCGGCAAGGACGAAAAGCCCAACCTGGGGCATAAGCCAAGGTTCAAAGAGGGCTATTTCCCCGCCCCGCCGGTGGATTCCATGATGGATCTCCGCAGCGAGATGGTGCTGGTTATGCAGCAGTGTGGAATCGAGATCGAGGCCCAGCACCACGAAGTGGCCACTGCAGGACAGGGAGAGATCGACATGCGCTTTAGCCCCCTGCTAAACATGGCGGATAAGCTGATGCTCTTCAAATACATCATCAAGAACGTCGCCTGGAAAAACGGGAAGACGGCCACTTTCATGCCCAAACCGATCTGGGGCGACAACGGCTCCGGAATGCATGTCCACCAGTCCTTGTGGAAGGATGGCAAACCCCTGTTCGCCGGGGATAAATACGGCGGACTTTCCGAGATGGGGCTGCACTACATCGGTGGAATCTTGAAGCACGCCCAGTCCCTGTCGGCCATATGCGCCCCCACCACCAACTCATACAAGCGCCTGGTGCCCGGCTTCGAGGCTCCGGTGAACCTGGCCT
>JAOUPQ010000029.1 GCA_029879765.1 Nitrospinota bacterium
ATTCCGCTCCCTGGCGCTCGGTTTTCTGCTCCTGGCGATGAGCATGGCCGCCGCCTGTGGAGACCTTTTCGGCCCCAATGTGGAGGGGTTGTGGAATTATGAATCGTACAGCTCCAAATATACCAGCACCGAAACCGGGACCATCGATTTCAAGGCCGACCTGAAATTCGAGGTGGATGTGACAAACACCTCCACGGGCCATCGCATCGGCGGCGGGGTTTATACCCTTAAGGATGCCGTGAACGGCGCCGGGAAAACCTTGCGCATGAGCTTCACATGGGCCCAGTATGACGGCGGGTCGCGGCAGGATTTCGACGGATACACCTTCACTGGGGAAATCACCGGGGACAAGGGAACCTTTGTCCTGGAGGAGGAGAAGGCCAACGCATGGACCATAGAGATATCGCGATAAGGGTCCTGAACGGGCCTTTGGCCTCTGGCCAGCCGAATCCTCCAAAATCGACATTACCCTTCTCCCTCGGGCATGTATCATATGTCCTATGAAAAACACCATAGTGCCCTACAGCAAAGCCCGCCGCCTCATCCAGGATGGCGACCTGATCTTTTTCCGGGGAAGCGGATTGGTTTCCTCGGCCATCATGAACGTCACATCTTGCCCCTTTTCCCATGTGGAAATAGCCCAGTGGAACCTGGGGCTATTGATGGTCATGGGGGCCACTTCGCGCGGAACCGTGTACCGCAGGCTCTCCTCCCTGGCGCCGGAATACTCCCTGATGGCCGTGGGAAGGGTGGCGCAGACCGGGGTGGTGGGCGACAGTACTGCCACAAAAGCGGTGGGGACCGCCCTTAACCATCTGGGGAAACCGTATGACTTTATCCGGCTGGGGGAGATCTGGCTGATGGAAAAGATGGAAGTGGACGGGATCAAAGACACTGCTGGCGAGAAAGACTCCTTTATCTGCTCGGAGTTCGTGGCGTTGGCTTATCGAGCCGCGGGACTCGACCTGGTCCCGGACAAACCGGACCACTTGACCACACCGGCGGACATTCTGGGGTCGGCGCTGGTGGAGCGAAAATTTGATTTTTCCCCTCGATAAAGAGGGAAAGAGCGCAACGGCGGAAGGATCAGGTGAAGGGGAGGAGCATCACGCCGAACGCGTCTTCGGGATCCAGGGGCTCGCCAGACTCGAATCTCACCACCGAAAACCCCACGTCCCGGGCTTTGTCCATCAGGCTCAGTCGCATGTTGTCGTCCAGGTCGTCCTCGTCGCCGATCACATGGATCATCAGCTTGGCTTCCGGCTCGCGAGCGCGCACCCACTTAAAAAGGTCGGTCCATGGCCCCGGCCTCGGCTCCAGGCGGCCTCTTCCCAGAGACCACGCCTTGACAATTCCATCTTCAAGATGAACCTGTACATATACTAAATCACCCATTTTTCTATTGTACCTAATTGGGGACACGATTTGTGTATAATCAGCCAATGGAAGAAAAAGAGATGACGGACCTTCAACTGGCCCGACTGGCGGTGGAGGCCTTGGAGAACGCGTATGCGCCCTACTCGAGGTTTCGGGTGGGGGCGGCGCTGGTCACCGACGACGGGGCGGTTTTTGTCGGCGTCAATGTGGAAAACGCCTCGTATGGGCTCACCGTCTGCGCCGAGAGGGTTGCGATTTTCAACGCCGTCTCCTCCGGACACAGAAAAGTGGCCCGGATAGCGGTGGCATGCTCCAATGGCCAGGAAGTCTTCCCCTGCGGGGCGTGCCGGCAGGTGCTCCACGAGTTTGGCCCGGGGATGAAAGTGGTCACCCTGGCAGGGGATGAAAAGGTGTCGTCATACAGCCTCGCCAGCCTGCTCCCCCACTCATTCGGCCCCCAGGACCTGCAAAAATAGTTTAATAACAGCCCTTTACCCGCAATCCCTCCGATAAAAACGGCTGAATACTCCGGTTTTCGTGGTATTATGGATAAATAGAATCCAATATGGCCTTGCATTTGGAGCGAATCTCTAAATGCAATGCCGGTTTTTTTTGTTTGTTTTCGTTGCGAAAGTGGCGGAACTGGCAGACGCGCTGGATTTAGGATCCAGTGGGCAACCGTGGGGGTTCGAGTCCCCCCTTTCGCATTTGCCCGGTCGCCGGTAACGATATCATTATGAGTCTACTGGAGTTGCAGTCTTGAAAATTGAGTTGTCCGAAGTTGAGTCTTGCGTAAAGAAAATCACTATAGAAGTCCCTCTGGAGAGGGTGGAGCAGGAAAAGTCCACCGTCCTGGCCGATTTGGCCAAATCGGCCAATATCCCCGGATACAGAAAAGGGAAAGCCCCGAAAAAGATCCTGGAAAAAAGATACGGTAAATCCGCCATGGGTGATGTGATCCAGCGGCTGATCCAGGACGCATATCGCCAGGCGCTGGAAAAAAACAACCTCAACCCCGTGGGCGACCCCGTCATAGAAGACGTCTCCTTCGAGGAAAACGCCCCCCTCTCCTTCTCCGCCATGGTGGAAGTGCTGCCGGAAGTGGAACTGAAGGAATACGAGGGTGTCGTAGTAAAGAAAAAAGTGGCCCAGGCCACCGACGAAGAGGTGGATAAAACCATAGGGCAGTTCCGCGAAAGGCTGGCCCGCCTCGAGCCGGTGGAAGACCGCCCCGCCGCCGATGAGGACTATGTGATCATTGACTTCAGGGCCACCCGGGACGGCAAGGAGATCGCCCCCCTCACCGGCCAGGGAAAACAGGTCCACCTGCGCCCGGACGACATGCTCGAGGTGGTATATTCCGGCATTCGCGGCATGAACAAGGGGGAGGAGAAAACCTTCACCGCCGTCCTGCCCAAGGAATTTCCCGACCCGGACCTTGCCGAGGCGACCATCGAGTTTTATGTAAAGGTAAATGAGATAAAGAAAAAAGCGCTGCCAGAGCTCGACGACGCCCTGGCCCAGGAAGTTTCGGAGTTTGACACCATGGAAGGTTTCCGCGAAAGCATCCAGCGAAGCATCCGGCGGCGCAACGAGGCGATGGCGGAAAACGACCTGCGCCAGGAGGTGGTGGCCATGCTCATCGCCGCGAATACCTTCGACCTCCCCCCGCGGATGGTGGAGCGCCGCACCCAGGCGCTGGCCGAACGGACGGAGCAGAGGTTCCGGGAAAGCGGCGTGGAGATGGGGCAGTCCCACTACAACCGGGCAGACTTCATCGAGCGTTTCCGGGAAAACGCGGAGCGGGAAATACGCGAAGAGATAATCCTGGCTTCCGCCGCGAAAAAGGAAAAAGTGGAAGTCACCGAGGCGGACATGGCCCGGGAGATCAGCGAGCTGTCGCGCATGGTGGGCCAGCCGGAGGATGTGGTGAAGCGGCAGCTTTCCCAGAGTGACGGCATGATGGGGCTATATCAGAAAGTGGTATTCGACAAGGCCTATGAGACGGTCCTTGGTAAACTGAAAATAGAAGAAGAATCAAAAGAGAGTTGAAATGAAACCTACCGGACAGTATTCCCCGATGGGGTCAGGCTATGGATATTCCGGCTTCCATGCGCCGGAGACAGCCCAGATCCTCGTTCCCATGGTGGTGGAGCAGACCAACCGCGGAGAGCGCGCCTATGATATTTACAGCAGGCTCTTGAAAGACAGGATCGTTTTTCTTGGCACGCCGGTGGATGACCATGTGGCCAACCTGATCATCGCCCAGCTTATCTTCCTGGAAGCGGACGACCCGAACCAGGACATATTCCTGTATATCAACAGCCCCGGTGGCATGGTGACCAGCGGGATGGCCATATACGACACCCTGCAGTATATCAAGCCGGACGTGCAGACCATATGCATCGGCCAGGCCGCCTCCATGGGCGCGGTGCTGCTGGCGGCGGGAACCAAAGGCAAACGCCATGCCCTGCCCAACAGCCGGATCATGATCCACCAGCCCTCGGGCGGTTTCCAGGGGCAGGCCACGGATATCGAGATCCATGCCCGCGAGACCATGAAGATAAAGGAAAAATTGAACCAGATCCTGGCCAAACACACCGGCCAATCGGTGGAGCGGATCACCTCGGACTCGGACCGGGACTATTTCATGAGCAGCGAAGAAGCGAAGAATTACGGCCTGGTGGACGACGTGATCGTCTCCCGGCCGGATACGTTGCGAAAGATAGTGGAAGAGCCGAAGGAAGAAAAGGAATAAACTGAAGGATGATCGGCCATGGGATGGAAACTGAGCTTACTCGGGTCCAGAAGGAGATGTTCCTTCTGCGGCAGGAGCGAGGCGGAAGTTTCCCGGCTGGTCGAAGGGCCGACTGTGCGTATCTGTGTTGAATGTCTGGAGGCGTGCAATGAGGTTATCAGGAAAGAAAGAAAAGAGCTTTTAGTGAGAAAACAAAAAGAAGAGGAAAAATGACGAAGAAAAAGCAAGACGGGATTTTGCGTTGTTCTTTTTGCGCCAAGAGCCAGGAAGAGGTCACCAAGCTCATCGCCGGTCCCACGGTTTATATCTGCGATGAGTGCATCGACGCCTGCAATGAAATCATCCTGGAGGAGACGAGCCAGGCCGGCAAAAGCACAGGGCAAGCCCATCTTAAACCCAACGAAATCTTCGAACACCTCAACGATTATGTCATAGGCCAGGACAGGGCCAAAAAGATCCTTTCCGTGGCGGTGTACAACCACTACCGGCGCATAGAGGCGCCCACCACCTCATCCGATGTGGAGCTTCAGAAAAGCAACATACTCCTGATCGGCCCCACCGGCGCGGGGAAGACCTTGCTGGCCCAGACCCTGGCCAAGCAGCTCAATGTCCCCTTCGCCCTGGTGGACGCCACCACCCTCACCGAGGCCGGGTATGTGGGCGAGGATGTGGAGAACATCATCCTGCGGCTTCTGCAGGCCGCCGACTATGACCTGGAAAAGGCGGAGCGGGGAATCATATACATCGACGAGATAGACAAAATATCCCGCCGGGGCGAAAACCCATCCATAACCCGGGATGTGTCCGGCGAAGGGGTGCAGCAGGCGTTGCTGAAAATCATCGAGGGCACCCTGGCCTCCGTGCCTCCCCAGGGGGGGCGAAAACACCCCCACCAGGAATTCGTCCAGGTGGACACCTCCAACATCCTGTTCATCTGCGGCGGCGCCTTCGTGGGCCTGGAAAAGGTCATCGAAAGCCGCATCGGAAAAAAGATGATGGGCTTTGGCGCCAAGCTGCGCGACAAGAAAGAGACCAACCTGGGCGAAGTGCTGGACCAGGTGCGCCCCGAGGATCTGCTCAAATTCGGGCTTATCCCGGAATTCATCGGCAGGCTCCCGGTGGTGGCCACCTTGCGGGACCTGGACGAAGACGCCATGTTGCGGGTGCTCACCGAGCCGAAAAACGCCGTCACCAAGCAGTTCCAGCGCTTTTTCAACCTGGAGCGGGTGCAGCTTAAGTTCACCGACGGCGCCTTAAAAACCGTGGCCCAGGAAGCGGTCCGCCGAAAGACCGGCGCCCGAGGCCTACGAAGCATCCTCGAAGAAGCGATGCTCGACACCATGTATGATCTGCCCAGCCGCACAGATGTGGTTGAGTGTATAGTCACCGAAGAAGTTATAACCAAGCGGGCGGAACCGCTTTTGCTGTATAAAAAGGCGGACGAAAAGCAGGCCAGCTGACCTTTGGCCGGCTGAAAAGCGGCTCTTGGGCAATATTGGTCATTGCTTTGCGGCCATGCCGCATGCGGACTTATGAATAAAGATAATATTGACGACTCCGTCTGGAGCCTCCCCCTGCCCCTCCTTCCTCTGCGGGACCTGGTGGTGTTGCCAGGGAGCTCCGCGCCTTTGCTGGTGGGCAGGCCCAAGTCTATCGCCGCCGTGGAGGCGGCTTACGCCCAGGATCTGCCCATCATGCTCGCTTCCCAGCGCAACTCCCGGCTCAACGACCCGGGGGAGGATGACATCAACAGGCTCGGATGTCTGGCGCGGATCAGCAATCCGCGCGCCTGGCCCGATGGAACTTTGCAGGTCACCGTGGAAGGGCTGGCCCGGGCCAGCATCACCACCTTCGCGGACACGGGCGATCTGCTCACCGTCACCGTGGCCAAAGTGAATGAGACCTCCGCCAAGGGGACCCTCCCCACCTTTCGCGCGGCGAAAAAACTGCTGGAAAAATACGCCAGCGTAAGGACCACATTATCCAAAAGCGCGGCCCAGATCCTGCTGGATTCCAAGGACCCGTCGTTTTTCGCCGATGCCATGGCCGCAAGCCTGCTCACCTCCGTAAAGGAGAAACAGAAACATCTGGCCACCCCCGGAGTCAAGGACAGGCTCGATTTCATCATCGCCAAGATCCAGGCGGAGATGGAGATCCATGAGATAGACAAGAAGGTTCGGGGCCGGGTGAAGAACCAGATGGAAAAGTCGCAGCGCGATTACTACCTGAACGAACAGATGAAAGCGATCCAGAAAGAGCTGGGGCGCAAGGATGGGGAAAGGACCGAGTTCGAGGAACTGGCGGAGAAAATAGAAGCCGCCAGGATGCCAAAGGATGTGCGGGAAAAAGCGCTCAAGGAGCTGGGCAGGATGGAGCAGATGCCCCCCCAGTCCGCCGAGGGAACCGTGGTGCGAAACTACCTGGACTGGCTTTTGGATGTGCCGTGGAACTACAGAACCGATGACAAGATAGATATAGCCCAGGCGGAGCGGATCCTGAACGAAGACCACTTCGGCCTGAGTGAAGTGAAGGAGCGGATCCTCGAATACCTGGCCGTCCGAACCCTGGTTACGAATACGAAAGGACCTATCCTCTGTCTCGCCGGGCCGCCGGGAGTGGGGAAGACCTCCCTGGGGCGCTCCATAGCCCGGGCCATGGGGCGCAAGTTCGTCCGCTTTTCGCTGGGCGGGGTGCGGGACGAGGCGGAGATCCGGGGCCACCGACGTACGTATATCGGCTCCCTTCCCGGCAAGATAATCCAGGGAATGAAAAAAGCCGGTTCCCTGAACCCTGTGATGATGCTCGATGAGATAGACAAGCTCTCCTCCGATTACCGGGGGGATCCTTCCTCCGCCCTGCTCGAGGCGCTGGACCCGGAGCAGAACAAGGCGTTTAACGACCATTACCTGGAAGTGGACTACGACCTTTCCGACGTGATGTTCATCACCACGGCCAACGTGCTGGCCGCCATCCCCAAGCCCCTGCGCGACAGGATGGAGGTGATAAGTATCCCCGGCTACAACGACGAGGAGAAGGCCCACATAGCGGAGGGTTTCCTGATTCCCCGCCAGTTGAAAAACCATGGGCTTTCGAAAAAGGACCTGAAGATACCCAAAAAACCGCTGGCGGAGATTATCCGCAACTACACCCGGGAGTCGGGAGTGCGGGAGCTGGAGCGCTCCCTGGCCAAGATCTGCCGAAAGGTGGCCCGCTCCGTGGCCCAGAGGCGCCAGGAGGCGGCCAAGGAAAATGTTTCGGGCAAATATACCGCGGTGAACCTGGAAAAAGGTCGAGTCACCGAATTTTTGGGCCAACGGAAGTATCGCGAGGAGCTGGCGGAAAAGAAAAGCGGCGCGGGAGTGGCCACCGCCCTGGCGTGGACCGAAACCGGGGGAGTGTTGCTGAAAATAGAAACCATCATCCTGGAAGGGAAGGGAAAGTTCATCCTGACCGGCAAGCTGGGGGATGTGATGAAAGAGAGCGCCCAGGCGGCCTTGTCATACATCCGCTCCAGGGCGGTGGAGATGGACCTGGACCCTGGATTCCATTCCAAGATAGATATCCATATCCACATCCCGGAAGGCGCCATCCCCAAGGACGGGCCTTCCGCCGGAGGGGCGCTTTGCCTCTCCATGCTCTCCGCCTTGCGCAAGATCCCTGTCCGGCGCGACGTGGCCATGACCGGAGAGATCACATTGCGGGGCAATATCATAATGATCGGCGGGTTGAAGGAAAAGCTTCTGGCGGCCCAGCGCGCCGGGATAAAGACGGTTTTGATACCGAAAGAGAACGAACTGGAGCTTTTGGACGCCCCAGACACCGTGAAGGAAAAACTGCGTATAATACCGGTGGAGCATATGGACCAGGCCCTGGCCACAGCCATGGAAAAGTCCCCTTTGGCCGCCGCGCTCAAGTCCACGGAAAAAAGCGATGTTGCCAACCAGGGGCAGGCGGCGTTAAATTAAGACAGGTTGAAAAGTAAATGATGGTTTTTGGAGAATTTAAATGGCAGGTCCTGGGTCGATAATGAGCATAGCCACCACCCTGGCCTTGCTTTTAATGCTTTCTATCAGCGTGATCTTTGTGCTTCGCTCGTTGGCCAGCAAGGATGAGCAAGCCCAGCCGCAGGAGAAAGATATCCCGCAAGGTCCCAGAGAACAGGTCCGCAGGCCGGGCCCCCCGGCTTCCATAACCCTTGCGCCCTATACCGCCAAAAAGGATCAGTTCGCCGGGAATCCGGAAGCGCTGGACGCCCACAAGGCCATGATAGGGAAAGGGGGGATGGAAAGAATAGGCGATTTTGTCATCACCCAGATGCCCGGCTATGTGATCCGGGCCTTCACCCATCCGGAGCGGAACCTGCTGGGAATCCTATACAGCGATCCTGCGGGGAAGGTGTGGATGAACGTGCAGACCGAATATTCCGATGGGCGGATTATCACCACCTCCTCCACGGAGAAGACCGCCGCTTCCCAGTCCCGGCCCCGCGGCATGCCGATTTATCATTATCCCGGTATCGAGGCGGAACAACTGCTGCGAAGGCATAAACTGGAGACCCGGGGGGTGGAACAGGCCCCGCCGCTGCGGCCGGAGGATTTCATGGATAAATTCGCCGCCAACTACGCCAGGCTGCAGGAACGGGCCGAGGAGGCCCAGATCACCTTTGAACCCGCCGAGCAGCAACAAACCACTGACAGCCACCGGAATGAAGAAGACCAGGCCCAGTCGTGGGGCCAGCCGGAGAAGCCGGTGGAAAGCCGCCAGCCCTCCCTGGACCAGATGAAAGCCTGGCTTGACCTGATATTCAACAAGGTGAAAGTTCCTCCCGAGAAGAGGGAAGAGTTTCGCAAGGGCCTGGTGTGGATCGATGAGACCGCATCTCCCGAAGAAGTGATATACATCATCAACGAATATGGTGAAGTGACGGTGGAGCCTGTGGCGGGGGAGAGGCTGGTTATCCGCTCTGGCGCCGGAGTGGAAGATATCGTGGACGCCAAAGGCCTTTTGGGAGCGGCCCTCTTCGAGCAGATCAACCGTCAGTTGCCGGAACAGGCCAGGTTCACCAAGCTTCCGTTAGTGGCGGACGGAGTGGCCTTTTTCAGCCGGATGACTCCACTCTATTAAAAAGCGGCGCCGGGAAATCCTTTGGCGCCCCTGAATTTTGCGCTTATAATCAGTCTACTCTCGAGGGGGTTTAGAGTGGGCGGTGAGGATCAGGTTAATGAAATTACAGTGGAAGATAGCTCTGTCTGTGGCCTTGGCGGGGCTTGTTGCGTCCATCCTGATCAACACATTTCTATATAATCATCTTTATCATACCAGCATGTTTGACGCCAAGCAGGAGGCGCGCCGCACCGCCTCGCTGATCCGCACCGCCCTGCTCAACGTCATGATATCCACCGGAGGCGATTACCAGGAAATCGAACGGGTGATCAAGGATATCCAGAACGAGCATTTCATGAGTTTTCGCATGGTCAAATCCTCCCATGTGATAAAGCAGCACGGCATGCGCCCCGGAGAAAGGGCGGAGAACTCCCTGGAAGAGCAGGCCCTCCAGACGGGAAAAATCATAGAAGGAATGGCCGATGGATACAATCTGCGGATTATCTATCCATTCCTCACCGACGAGAGATGCGGGAAATGCCATGTGGACAGCAAGGGGGAGCCGGTGGGGATTGGTGTGGTCAATGGCGCCGCTGTGCTGTCTTTCGATCTTTCCCAGCGCATGGAAGAGGACAGATCCATCATCCTCTATATTCTCGGGGTTCTTACCCTGGGCGCCCTGGTATTCCTTGGTATGGTTCTGGTGGTGCTGGACAGGACACTGACAAAGCCGGTGATGCAGATCGCCGACGCCATCCGGGATATCAAAAACGAGAAAACGGACATAATCCTGCCGGACGTGAACACCCTGGAATTGAGAATAATGGCCCAGGTGGTCCGGGACGCGGCGGTGGACCTGGGCAAAAGACGGGAAGAGCGGGAAAAGCTGATCTCCCGGGAACGCACCCGCGCCATGGAGATAGAAAAATTCGTCCGCGGAAGAGCCACCAGCCTGGGGCTGGATGTGGAATCGGAAATCCCGGAGATCATGGGAAGGCTCACCAGCGCCGTGGACGAGGTGAAAAAGAAGAACCTGATCAGCCGAGCCCTGGCGTTCGTCAGCGAGGAAAAAAGCGTCATCACCATCCCCAGCGAACCGGATTTGATCCCGGCGGTCTCGGCATATATCGCCGGGATGGTGGAGGGGACCATCGGCTCGGCCAAGGCAGGCTCCCTGGAGCTTACCCTGGACGAGGCCCTGAGCAATGCCATATACCATGGAAACCTGGAAGTCTCCTCCCATATCAAGACAGAGGATTTCGACAAGTTCTATGAGTTGGCCAGGCTAAGGCAAACCATGCTCCCATATTCCGACAGGAAAGTGACCATCACCTTTCATTATAATCGCGAATCGCTCACCGTGCGCTTGCGGGACGAGGGGGAAGGATTTGACTGGAAGGAGTTCATGGCCGATTCATCCATATCGGACGATCTTCCTCATGGCAGGGGGCTGGTTCTCATGCAGGCCCTCTCCTCCAGGCTCGAATTCAATGAGGCGGGCAATGAGGTGACTTTACACTTTAACGTGGATCTGGAGCGGGTCGACTCCATGGCCTAGCCCCTGGCCTGGCCAAGAGCGCCGTATACCTACAGGCGACTGGAGATCCCCTTCCCCACGGCCCGGGCCACTTCCTCCCATCCCCCCACCACATCCGTCCACCGAAACTGGACGTGCGGCCACCGGGCGGAAAGCTCCCGCGCCAGGATGGGGAAATCCTTGGCGGCATGCCCCCCCGGGGCGATGAACATGGGGACCACCAGGGCATGAGTGACACCGGCCCCGGCCAGCCGCTGCGCCGCGTCCATGATGGATGGCTCGATCTCCTTCAAACAGGCGAACTGGATGGCGACCCCAGGCAGAGCCGCCTCCACCTCATGGCTCATCCATTCCGCATTTTCCAGCCAGCGCGGCTCCGGGCTTCCGTGATAGAGCAGGATCACACCATCGCTTTTCGGTGTGGCGCCGGGCTGGCCGCCTTGTCCGTCCGACGAGCCTGGCCGGCTAGACATCGATGACATCGTTATCCCTGTCGTCCTGGCCTGGCCTTCCAGGGTCCCTTCCGCCAGTCTTGCCAGTCGGACCGCGATAATAGAAGTGGGCTCCGCCGGGGCTATTGAAGGACATCATGACCCGGCTTTTGACAAAGGCCCGGAAATATATCCTGGTGGGGGGAGCGACCAGGGCCAACCCGAAAAGATCGGTCAACACTCCGGGAGTGACCAGCATGGCGCCCCCGGCCACGACCAGAAGCCCGTCTATAATCTGGTCTGTGGGCATTTCCCCCCGCTGCATAGCCGTCTGGAAGCGACGCACCACCTCGTAGCCTTGCGACCTGGCCAGAGCCGCCCCGGCAAGGCCTATGATGATCACCATAACCACGGTTTCAAAGGCCCCGACAACCTGGCCCATCTTGATCAGGATATAAAGCTCCACCATCGGAGTGATGGTGAACAGGAGAAAAAGCTTCAAAAACATCACTCACTCCCGGGGCCGAAAAATCCGCCTGGCCCCGCCACGGAGGCCGAAGACAAAGCCGACCTGTTATTCACACGCCTGCCGCTCTGCATCCTCCAGCTGCTTGAGCTGCTCGGTCAGCGCCTCCAGAGCATAAGCGTCCTTATCCTTCTTGGCCTCCTTGATCTTGCTGCGCAACAAAATCTTGGTGTCGCCGCTGGTCTTTGCCCTTTTGCATTCTTCGCTGATTCCAAAGGCTGAACCCTCGGGATTGGAATAATCAAAAGTCTTTTTGTCGCCTTTATAGCCCCGTTCCGAAGGAGGCACAATAGCCCGCTCGATGGAATTTAAAAATGGGACGTCCAGCTCCGCCACGTTGTTCACCAGAACCGCCAACGTCAGCCCCACCAAAGCGTAAATAAAAATTTCTTTAGGATTAATTTTCATTTTTCAAATAACCTCCAGTTGTCAATCATAACATATACTCCCCGGTTTTATTTCATACCCTGCGGATGGCCCCGGCCAGCCTGGCCGTGGCCCCCGCCATATCCTCCGCGCCGAAAATGGCCCCCACCACCCCCACATGCCTGGCGCCCGCCTCCACCACAGGGGCGATATTCGCCTCCGTTATCCCTCCCATGCAGGTGACCGGGATCCTTACCTGGTCCACCACCTGGCGAAGGGGCTCCAGCCCTATTCCGGCCACTCCCGGCTTGGTGGCGGTGGCAAACAGCGGGCCGATATTCACATAGCTGGCCCCCTGGGCCTCGGCCTGGAGCGCCTGCTCCACCGTATGGGAGGAGCCCCCCACCACTGCCTCCGGTCCCAATATCTTCCTGGCTTCACTGATTGGCAAATCTCCCAGGCCAAGATGCACACCGTCCGCCCCACATGCCAGGGCGATATCCGGCCGGTCGTTGATAATCAGCATCATGCCATGTTTGCGGGTCTCTTCCCGATATAAAACCGCCAGCCGGAACAGCTCCTGATCGCCCATGTTCTTCTGGCGCAGCTGCACGATCCTGGCCCCCCCCTCGGCCAGCGCCGCGATAGCCTGGGCGTCGGTCATCCGGTCTATAAACAGCTCCCGCCCGGTGACAGGATATATGTCCACCAATTCTGCGAACTGACTCACTCCTTGCAATCCTTCATCCCCCTCCCATCATCCGCAACAGCTCCACCCTGTCCCCCGGCGCCAGATATGTGGCGGCAAGCCTTTCCCGCGGGATGACATGATCATTCACCATGGCGGCCACAGGCCCTTCCAGCTTCATGTTTTCGATCAATCCGGCCAGGGAGACCCCCTCCGGAACCTGGGATTTTTCGCCGTTAAGCAATATTTCCATCATCACTCCCGCCAGAGCCCATGGGCGCCGGCCTTAGGTTCTCGTCCCAATCCTTGAAGACCCACTCCATCCCCCGGCCCCGGATCGCCTCCACCACCTGGGCCGGAGTCCGATCATCCACCACGGGGAACTGCTCCTCGCTTTTCCCCTCCAGGGTATAGGCCCCCGGGCTGGTCTTCGACCCGGCGCTGACCTGGTTGATCCCCATTCCGAACAGTCTGTCCCGCAACCGGGGCGCCTCCCTGGTGGAAAGAGTCAGCGTGGAATCGGGAAAGGCCAGCCGCATGGCGGCGATCATGGCCACAAACTGCCGGTCGGACACAGGATAGGCGGCGGAGAACCCCCCCGGAGCGGCATGGATGCGCGGAAAGCTGATAGACACCGAAGTCTGCCAGTGATATTTCTGCATATGCTTTACATGGGAAGCCAGGGAAACCGCGTCCCGGAGAAAATCCCCCAGCCCCAGCAGAACTCCCATTCCCACGAAACGAATTCCCGCCAGGGCGGCTCGCTGCGGCGCTTCCATCCTGCCTCGAAAATCCTTCTTCGGTCCTTTCGGGTGGACGGCCGAATATATGGAAGGATCGTAGGTCTCCTGATATATGGTCACAGAATCGAGTCCCGCCTCGGCCAGTATCCTGTATTCCGCCACACTCATGGCCCTGGCTTCCATCCCCACCTGCGCAAACCCCATCCGCTTGGCCAGCAGGACACAGCTTTGCAGATACTCCACCTCCCCCTTGCCGGCTCCCTCGCCGGACACCAGCAGAAGGCTCCGATATCCCTGGCCCAGCAGCCGGTTCCCCTCGCTCTCCACCTCCTCCAGGGTCAGGGTCTTGCGGGGGGCCGGGTTGCTGCTGCCGAACCAGCAATAGGCGCAGTCGTTGACACATGCGTTGGAGAGATAAAGGGGGATATACAGGTTCACCGTCCTGCCGAAACGCTGTTCGGTCAACCGCCGGGCCGCGGCCTCCACCTGCTCCCCCACGCTCTGGGCCCCCCCGGACAATAGCGCCAGGAAACCCTCGGCGCCAACGGGGGGCTGGGCGATGGCCTGCAGGGCATGGGCCGCCGTGGACCTGTGGATCAGGTCGACGGCCCGGTCCAGTCCGGGATATACTTGGTTGGTCCAGTTTTCGTAAAATGAGTTATTCATGACGATTAAATAGTTTGCGGGCGCCGGGCCAATTAGTGGTCACCGGTTCAACTCCGCAGGCTTATTGTAACAGATGCGAGGCATGGGGCGTATCCCCCAGGCTCCCCGCCACACAAAGGAGGCCGACCAATGTCTTTATTAGGATTGTTCAAAGGAAGCGGAGCCACCGGCTTTGGATATAACAGCTCCGCCGAGGAGGTGACCGAAGGAGTGGATCTTTCCGGCAAAACATACCTGCTGACAGGGTGTTCCTCCGGATTGGGCACGGAGACCCTGCGGGTGCTGTCCCTGCGGGGGGCCCACCTGCTGGCCGCCGCCCGGAACATGGAAAAAGCGGAGCAGGCCATCGCGGACATCGGCGCAAACGCCACCCCCATAGCCTGCGACCTATCCGATCCTGCCTCCGTACAAGGCGCCATCGACGCGGTGAAGGCCACGGGCAGGCCCCTGGACGGGATCATATGCAACGCAGGCGTGATGGCCATAGCCAGCGCCCAGCGTTTCCATGGAATAGAGGCGCAACTCTTCTGCAACCATATCGGGCACTTTATCCTGGTCTCCGGGCTGCTGGGCTCGCTGGCGCCCCAGGGCAGGGTGGTGATGGTCAGCAGCGGCGCCCACAACATGGCCCCTGCGGGGGGAATCGATTTTGACGACCTGGCCGCGGAAAAAAGGTATTCCCCCTGGGGGCGCTATGGCCAGTCCAAGCTGGCCAACCTGCTTTTCGCCAGGGAGCTGGGGCGACGCTTCGAAGGAACGAAAAAGACCGCCAACGCCCTCCATCCAGGGGTGATCCATACAAACCTGGGGCGACACATGAGCCCTGCCACCCGAGCGGCCATGGCCCTGGTGGGCCCATTGTTTGTAAAAACCATCCCCCAGGGCGCCGCCACCACATGCTATCTGGCGGCCCATCCGGACGGGGCCGGATATAACGGAGAGTATTTCGCCGACTGCAACCCGGCCAAATCCAGCCCCGTCGGCAGGGATATGACCCTGGCCACCAGGCTGTGGGAAGAGAGCCAGAGGATAGTGGCGGGCCTTTCATAGGAAGGGCGGAGCATGGAAATAAATTGAAAAGACGCCCGAATCCTGTAAAATGAGAAACTTCGTTATTTAATGGTCATTATTAACTCGATCAATTTACCCTGATGACAGATAAGCCACGTTACATCCTTGGCGTATCCGCGTTCTACCATGATTCCGCGGCGGCCTTGCTCAAAGACGGCGAAATAATCGCCGCAGCCCAGGAAGAGCGGTTCACCCGAATCAAGCACGACCCGGATTTTCCAGTCAACGCCATGAACTTCTGTCTCGAAGCGGCCGGGATCGCGGAAAAAGATCTGTACATGGTGGCTTTCTATGACAAGCCTTGGATCAAGTTCGAGCGCCTGCTGGAGACCTATCTGGCCTATGCCCCGTGGGGGATCAAATCCTTTTTCGCCGCCATGCCGGTGTGGATAAAGGAAAAGTTCTGGATCAAGAAGCTGTTGCGAAAGAAGATGCCGGAATTCAAGGGGAGGATCGTTTTCCCGGAGCACCACGAGTCCCATGCGGCCTCCGCCTTTTTCCCCTCCCCATACGAAGAAGCGGCCATCCTGACCGTGGACGGCGTGGGGGAATGGACCACCACCTCCTTCGGCGTGGGAAAAGGGAACAGGATCGACCTGCAATATGATATTCAGTTTCCCCACTCCCTGGGGCTTTTATACTCCGCCTTCACCTACTACACGGGGTTCAAGGTGAATTCCGGCGAATACAAGGTGATGGGCCTTGCGCCTTATGGCGAGCCGAAATATGTCCAGCGGATTTATGACCATCTGCTGGACCTGAAGGAGGACGGCTCCTTCAAGATGGACATGAGTTATTTCAATTACTGCGCCGGGCTGACCATGACCAACGACAAGTTCCACGACCTGTTCGACGGCCCTCCCCGCCAGCAGGAGACCGAGGTCACCCAGAAGGAGATGGACCTGGCCCGCTCCGTCCAGGAAGTGACGGAGGAAGTGGTGCTGCGCATCGGGCGCCATGTGGCGAAAACCACCGGGATGAAGAAGCTGGTGATGGCGGGCGGGGTGGCGCTCAATTGCGTGGCCAACGGCAAGCTGGCCCGGGCCAAAGTGTTCGACAGCATATGGGTGCAACCGGCGGCGGGGGATTCCGGCGGGGCGCTGGGGGCGGCGCTGGTGGCGTGGCATCATGTGCTGGGCAAGCCCAGGGTCGCCCATGGATCCAAAGACTCGCAGAAAGGCTCATACCTGGGGCCCGATTATTCGGCGGACAAGATCGCCGAGTATCTCGACTCCAGGGGATATCCATATAAAAGATTCGACAGCGCCGGGGAGATGGCCGAGGCGGTGGCCGGGCTGCTGGCCCAGGAGAAGATCGTCGGCTGGTTCCAGGGGGGGATGGAGTTCGGCCCCAGGGCGCTGGGCTCCCGCTCCATCATCGGCGACGCCCGCTCTCCCAAAATGCAGTCGGTGATGAACCTGAAGATAAAGTTCCGCGAGTCGTTCCGCCCCTTCGCTCCGGCGGTGCTGCGGGAGAGGGTGTCGGATTATTTCGAGTTCGACCAGGAAAGCCCATACATGCTCATGGTGGCGCCGGTGCGGGAAGAGCGCCGTATCCCCATGACCGAGGAGCAAAAGGCGCTGTTCGGCATAGAAAAGCTCAACGTTCCCCGCTCCGACGTTCCCGCCATCACCCATGTGGACTATTCGGCCAGGCTGCAGACCGTGGACGGGGAGAGCAACCCGGTGTTCTATGACATGATAAAGAAGTTTGAAAAACTCACCGGCAGCCCGGTGATAATCAACACCTCGTTCAACGTGCGCGGCGAGCCGATCGTGCAAAGCCCGGAGCAGGCATACACCTGCTTTATGCGCACGGAGATGGACTATCTGGCCCTGGGCCCGATATTGGTGGACAAAACGAACCAGCCCAAGTTTGAAGAGGACAAGGACTGGAGAAAGGAATTCGCGCTGGACTGATGGCTATAGGAGAAAGCAAAAGGGAAGTCCGGCTGACCTGGTTCGGGTTCACCGGCATATTCGCGCTATTTGGCTCCATCTCCCTGTACAAGGGAGGGGGGGCATATCCATACCTGTATTCCATATCGGCCATGTTTCTCCTTTTCGCCATCGCGGCGCCCATGGCCCTGCTGCCGTTGTATCGGCTGTGGGTGAAGTTCGCCATGAAACTGGCCTGGTTCAACACCCGGCTGATACTGGGGATGATCTTCTTTCTGATCATCACGCCCGTGGGCCTGCTGGCCCGCATACTGGGCAAGGATCTGCTGGACCAGAAAATAGACAAAAGCGCCACCACCTACTGGAAAAAGAAGGAACATAACACCAGCCCGGCGCGATACGGCAAATCGTACTAGCGCCCTTTCCCCCAGGGAGGTCCGCCCCCAACGAAAGACGGAGCGAAATGGAGACTTTCAAGAAAGCCTCGCTGTATATATGTGGCGCCACGGCCCTGGCCTATCTGGCGGTGACGCTGTACTACATCTTCTCTGGCCCGTTCGACCTGCGCCCCTATGGCGTGGGGGTGTATATGGCCGGGGTGGAAAAGCCCCTGGCCTTTTTCGGGGTGTTTCTTTTTCTTTTTCTCTTCCTCCTCCCGGCCGGCGCCATGGGCCGATGGGCCTCCCGCGACAGGCTCGGCTTTATCCCCAGCCCGGCCAGATCGGCCATGGCCCTGCTGCTGACCATCGCCTCGCTGGCTCACGCCCTGGCGTGGGCCATGTACATGATATTCGGCAAGATCGCCATCACCACGGCGCTGGGGCGCATAGCGGTGAACAACGGTCTAAAACCTGGGGCCATCGCCCTAC
>JAOUPQ010000189.1 GCA_029879765.1 Nitrospinota bacterium
TGAGCAATTTGAGCGTGGCGATACCCGCCGCCATGGCCAAGGGATTGCCCGAAAGAGTGCCGGCCTGATATACGGGCCCGGCGGGGGCCACCTGGTTCATTATTTCCACCTGGCCGCCATAGGCGCCCACGGGGAGCCCGCCACCGATGATCTTTCCCAACGTGGTCATGTCCGGCTTCACCTCATACAACTCCTGGGCGCCGCCATAGGCCACTCGAAAGCCAGTCATCACCTCGTCGAATATCAAAGACGCCTGGTACTGGTCGCACAAAGCTCTCAATCCTTCCAGATATCCGGGTTCCGGGGGAAGCACCCCCATGTTCCCCACCACCGGCTCCACAATGACGCAGGCCACCTGCTCCCCCTCTTTTTCCAACACACTTTCCATGGCCCCCAGGTCATTGTAGGGGATGGAAATCGTCAAGTTGGCCAGGGCCGCGGGGACACCGGGGGAGTCTGGCAGCCCCAGGGTTTCCACTCCGGAGCCAGCCTGCACCAGCAGAGAATCGCCATGGCCATGGTAGCAACCATCGAGTTTGATAACCTTCACTCTCTCCGAGTAACCCCGGGCCACCCGCAGGGCGCTCATGGTGGCCTCGGTGCCGGAGTTGACCATGCGGACCATCTGGATGGAATCGAAACCGTCCACTATCAGCTCCGCCATTTCCACTTCCATCTCCGTAGGAGCGCCGAAACTGGAGCCTTTGGCCAAAGCCTTGGAGACCGCCTCTATCACATCAGGATGGCTGTGGCCACATATCATCGGCCCCCAGGAGCCGATGTAGTCTATATACTCGTTGCCGTCCACATCGTATAACTTGCTGCCGGCGGCGCTCTCCATGAAAACAGGATCCCCCCCCACAGACTTGAACGCCCGCACGGGGCTGTTCACCCCGCCAGGGATGACTTTTCTGGCGTTGGAAAAAAGTTTCTTCGATTTGGACCGGTTACCTTTATTTGACATACTGACCTATAATAATGTTCAAGTCTTTTTTGGTTTTATTCGGGATGACGGATTTGTCCGTAATTATGCCATATTGCAGCGCCGTGGCGCAGGGGCAATCGCGCTCATGCTTTATCTTTGGAACTGCGGCGCTGATCACCGCCTTGGACTTGTCCACGTTGGAGGCCATGATTTTCATGACCGCTTCCACGGTCACATCCTCCTCGTGCCAGCAGTCATAATCGGTGGAGAGCGCCAGGGTGGCGTAGCATATCTCCGCCTCTCTGGCCAGTTTGGCCTCCTGCAGGTTGGTCATGCCAATAACATCGGCGCCCCAGGAGCGGTACAGATGGGATTCGGCCCTGGTGGAGAAAAGAGGCCCTTCCATATTCACATATGTCCCCCCCATATGGGTTTTCCATCCTATTGACTTCGCGGCGCCATACAGAATATTGGCCAGGTAATGGCACGTGGGGTCGGCAAAGGCCACATGGGCCACCAGTCCATTGCCGAAAAAGGTGTAATCCCGCCCGCCCCGAGTGCGGTCGATGAACTGATCCACGATCACGGCATGGCCAGGTTTGATCTGTTTTTTCAGGGAGCCCACGGCGGAAACGGAGATTATCCGATCCACCCCCAGTTTTTTCATGGCCCAGATATTGGCCTTGAAGGGAAGCTCGGAAGGAAGAATCCGGTGGCCCCGGCCATGACGGGGAAGGAAAACAAGCTGCGTTCCGTCCAGTTCCCCGATGACGAAATCGTCTGATGGTTTGCCAAAGGGGGTGGTCACCTTTTTGGTTTTGACGTTTTTCATCCCCTCCAGCTGGTATAGCCCGCTTCCTCCGATTACACCGATAGCCACTTTAAGCCCTTCTTCAAATTATTTATATAGTTCTGGCGATTCGGTAAATATCTCATATCAGAAGCGATAGCGCAAGCCATTCGAAGCCTGTTTCATTTCCTCCGACAGGCATTGAAGCCAATAAACCGTAATTTATGATCTGTGAAGACGATTTTTGGAAATCACATCTTCTTGCGAGGACAAGGGGCGCCCTTCCATCTCGGACTGGCCACAATTCTCCGCATGGATATGTCGCACAAAAGACGGCAGCCAAAGAAGAAACCATTCATAGACATAATAAGGTTTTACTCCTGCATGCCCCCTTGCAGCAATATTGCAAAGAGCCGCATTGCACACCGCAGGCGCCACAGTTGCTGCTATCACTTTGGGTGTTCACACAAGCTCCATCGCATTTTGTGGTGGGAGGAAGGCATATGAGTGGGCTCACGCATACTCCCAATTCACAATTTTGCAGCTGACCGCAGGCGTTTCCGCAGGCGCCGCAGTTGTTCTTGTCCGTATGAAGGTTGACGCATCCGGCCCCGCAATTCCCATAAGGAAACATGCACAGGACGGTATTCTTGCAGACTCCCATCTCGCAAGTTTGGTTGGCGTTGCAGGCGTTTCCACATGCGCCGCAGTTTTTCACATTAGTATGGAGGTTGACGCATCCGGAACCGCAATTACTATATGGAAACATACATAGGACAACATCTTTGCAGACTCCCGTCTCGCAATCCTGGTTGGGGTTGCAGGTGTTTCCACACGCGCCGCAGTTGTACCAGTCCGTCTGAGTGTCGACGCATGATCCATTGCATGTTTGCAACGGGGATTGGCAACTGGAGGAATCCTGGCAAACACCGGACTGACACACTTGCTGGGAGCCGCAAACGTTTCCGCACGCGCCGCAGTTTCCGTTGTCGGTCAGCAAATTGGCGCATCCACCGTTGCACTGCGTTTCCATGGCGGTGGAGCATGCGCTCGAGGCCTGGGGCGTGGCGCTCACTTCCTTCGACGGCCCCCCCTCGACACCGCCATCGGAGACTGCGGTCACAACGTAGTAGAAGGTAGTCCCGTTAGACAGCCCATTGTGGGTATATATGGTTCTTTTGATTTCAGAGATCTTCGTCCCCACCCGTAAATTATCCCGCCGGGTGGCGGCCTCCGGGTCGACGCTGGCGATATGGCCAGATGGGGAGGTTTTTGCTTTTCCCGGCTCTGGCGGATGAACGCCTTCGGTGGTGTCCCAATACAAGTTGTAGGAAGCTGCGTTGGGCACTAAGTCCCATACGATGGTGACCCTGCCATCGCCCGCAGTGGCTTCAATACCGCTGACGGTGGAGGGCACAGCGCCAGAATCCATGGCGCCGGAACCCTTTCCGCACGCCTGCAGTTCCAATATAGCGGTCAATACAAGCGCCCCGAGCGCCACTAGCGTAACGCCTGATTTGGCTATTCTCCCCATATCAAGCCTCCTGTTGGATATGAGCTTTACCCCCTGAAAGATTTGCCCGGTTTGTTGACTTCACCCAAAAACACCAACTGTTAAAACCGAATAAGGCACGAAATATTACTTTCTATATTTGTTTTGTTACAACTACAGGTATTTTAACAATCAGCTTTATTTCAGGTCAACGATTTGTTTATTTATAGTACCAGGTTTCAATATCTGATTGACTATGTCCTGCCGGGTGAAAAGCATTCCGCCATGCCCCTTGATATATGTTATATTAGCCATAGACGAGGGGAAATTTACATGCGTAACTAGCCAGGACTTTCGACGACAATACGGGGAAAACAAATGCCTGAAAGATTAGGGATTACAGTATCCAAACATATTACAGCCTCCCAAAAGAAGTTCCCGGAGGCCACGGGAACCTTCACCGGACTGATGAGCGAGCTTATTGTCGCAGGGAAAGTTATACACCGGGCGGTGACCAAGGCGGGGCTGGTGGATGTCATTGGAAAGACCGGATCCATGAACATCCAGGGCGAGGAAGTGGCCAAGCTGGATGATTTTGCCAACATCACCATCATCCAGAAGATGGACCACACAGGATATCTTTGCGCCATGGCCTCGGAGGAGATGGAAGACCTGATCGAGATCGACGACAAACACCCCCAGGGGGGCAAATATACCCTCGCTTTCGACCCGCTGGACGGCTCGTCCAATATAGACGCCAACGTCTCCATCGGCACCATATTCTCCATCCACAGGAAGGTCTCCAAAACCCCCAAGGGGACTGAAGAGGATTTTCTGCAAGTGGGGAGAAAACAGGTGGCCGCCGGATATATCATCTACGGTTCCGCCACCATGCTGGTTCTTACTTTCGGAAACGGGGTTCACGGCTTCACTCTGGATCCTTCCATCGGGGAGTTCCTTCTTAGCCACCCGAACATTAAGACTCCTGCCAGAGGAAAGATATATTCCGTCAACGAGGGGAACGCCGCCAAATGGGACGAAAGAGCGACCCGGACTGTTGATTATTTCAAAACTGACGACAAAGAAACCGGTCGGCCGTACTCCACAAGATACATCGGCTCGCTGGTGGCGGATTTCCACCGCAACCTGCTGTATGGGGGGATTTTCATGTATCCGGCGGACATGAACAACCCCAATGGAAAGCTTCGTCTGCTTTATGAGGCTTCCCCCCTGGCGTTCATCTGTGAACAAGCCGGCGGCGCGGCCATCTCCGACACACAGGATATTCTCGACATCCAGCCCACATCGCTGCATCAACGGGTGCCGCTGTATATCGGAAGCAAGGAGGATGTGGAGATCTGCAGGAAATTCCTGAACGGAGAATAATCAGGCCAAAGGGCAAATTGAAACAGCATAGCCATGCATATACATGGTTATGGTAGCTCATGGATCTTTTAGGTGGAGTATCGCGTATGGCCCCTGCAATCTGGCTTATAGCTTACAATTTTGCCAACTTTACCCCCTCCCAACCCTGCTGATGCCTCCCACCCACCCCACCAACCCCGAGAATACAGACCCCCTGCCCCCTCCCCCCACACCTCAAATCCACAAAGGTTGGGCTACGCTTTCCATATTGATTTTATTGGGAATATATACCCTGGCCTGGATAGGAAGGCCCCTGGTGAATTTCTTCACTGCAAATGGGCTGATGCCGTTTTTGACCATCATGGCCGCCGTCGCGGGGCTTGTGGCTTTTCTTTTTGTCGCCAGCCGCGCGGAGCGGATAGAGACTAAAAAGCTTGTCCATGTGGGCGCCATTTTCACTTTTTCCCAGTGTCTGGCTTTTGCAGTTACAAGAACCCTGGCCGAGGCTATACATGTTGTGGAGTATGAGTCTCTTGCGTTTTGTATATACAGCGCTCTTTCCCCCCTCATGGCCCGCAGAAACCTTGCCTCTACATCCATCCTTCTTGTCCTTATCGCAGGATGGAGCGACGAGGCCATGCAATACTTCGCCCCTGACCGGTACTATGATCTGTTGGATGTGCTGCTGAACACTGCCTCCGGCGTCTTCGGGGTGTGGATGGCCTCCATCATCCATGCCGCAAAGGAGACCGACCGATGAGGCGTATCGCGGCTCTGGCCATCCTCTGCCTCACACTATCGTGCGCCACATCCCAAGGCGGCAGAACGGAGCAACCCCGGCTTCTCATCCATTTCATCGACGTGGGAGAGGGGGACGCCATCTGGCTTTGTTGGGAAGGAGCAAACCGCAAATCGATCCTGGTGGACACCGGCAACCCCATCACCGGCCACCGAGCCCTGGAGTATATCCGAAAAGCGGGCGCTGATGGGATCGACGCTGTCATCATAACCCACCCCCATCCCGACCATGCCGGGGGGCTGTTCCAGATCGCCCAAAGCCTGAAGGTCGGCGCCCTCTATGACAACGGGGATGATCCCTGGAAAGATGGGGACCTGAACAACTTCTATCGCTGGTACGCGGATTTCGCCAGGGTCCAGCCCGGATATCGTCCGCTGAAGGCTGGGGACTCCATCCCGCTGGGGGAGGCAAAGCTGGAGGTCATATGGCCACCCATGGAAAGATTTGACGCACCCCATATGAACGCCAGGTCGATGG
>JAOUPQ010000190.1 GCA_029879765.1 Nitrospinota bacterium
CGAAAGCCACCCATCGCCACAATTCCCCCTTGGCGCAACCCTTGATTTTCAGATACACTTGTCAAAAGTTCGGGCTTAAATAATATAATACATCATTTTCAATCGGTTGCCTTCGTCTATCTTTGCCTAGTAGCAAGAAACGTCGGCGCCTCGGTTATGTCATATGAAAGCAAAAAGAAGCTGGTATCCGTCGGGCAATTTGAACTGGTACCTGGTGCTGGCGGTGGATGCGGCGATTTTTGCCTTTTCCTATTTTCTTTCCTACAGCCTCCGATTTGAAGACGCCCAGGAATTAGAAATTCATTACCACTCCCGATTCCTCCCCACGGCGCCATGGATTGTGGCCATGAAGATCGTGATTTTTGGTTACTTCGGCCTGCACCGGGGAATGTGGCGATATACAAGCCTTGCGGATCTTGTGAACATCCTCAAGGCCACGGTGGTCAGCTTTCTGTTCAGCATGCTGTTCATGTTCATGTACTTGTTCCCTTTCTCGGAGTTTTCCCGCTCCGTCCTGGTGATAGATATGGTTATCACCGCTGGAATCATCAGCTTGTTTCGGGTTTCAATACGGTTGTATTTCTCTCGAGGCTCCGGGCAAAGAGGGCTGAAATCGATCTTCTCCGGTCAGGAGGCGCAAGGGAGGGAGGGGATACCGGTGGTCATATACCGGGTGGACGAGCGGGGTGAAATGTTGTTGCGAAGCCTTCTTTCCAATTCCACCGGCCACCATCTGCGCCCTGTGGGGATGGTGGACGATGATCCGCGCCACAACGGAGTCATGATCCATGGGCTGCCGGTGCTTGGGCCGGTTTCCAACCTTCCGGAAATCACCGAGCGGTTCGGGATAAAGGAGCTTTTAATAGCCTCCCGGGTGGAGGTGGCCCAATTCGAGATCATCAGCCGGATGTGTCGCGAGTTGAATATCCATATGCGGGTGGCGCCTGCGTTTTTGGATGAGCGTCGCAACACCATAGACGCCAGCGCCCTTCGCAACGCCAGGATCGAAGACCTGTTAAGCCGCGATCCTGTTAAGGTGGACTATTCCACGGTGGAAAATACTTTTCATGGAAAGAGGATCCTTGTCACGGGAGCTGGCGGATCCATCGGAGCCCAACTGGCCAAGCAGATCGCCGAATTCGGCCCGGAGACTCTGATCCTGGTGGATAAGAGTGAAAACTACATTCACCAGCTGGAGGTGGATCTTTCCGCCCGCTTTGGCCAGTTGAATATCGTCTATCGGATTCTGAACATCACCAATGGAGCCAGGCTGGAAAAAATATTCGAAAAATACAAGCCCCAGTTCATCTTCCACGCCGCCGCCCACAAGCATGTGCCCCTGATGGAGCGGGACAAGGAAGAAGTGATCATGAATAACGTGGGGGGGATGCGCACCGTGGCGGATCTGGCGGTGAAACATGGCGCCCGAAGGTTCATCCTGATTTCCACCGACAAGGCGGTGAATCCCAGCAACGCCATGGGGGTCACCAAACGGGTGTGCGAGCTGTACATGCTCCACAAGAACAAACAGGCCGATACGGAGTTTCTGGCGGTCAGGTTCGGAAACGTTTTGGGAAGCAATGGCTCCGTGGCGCCGATATTCATGAAGCAGATCGAGAGCCGTGGCCCGGTCACAGTGACTCATCCGGACATGGAGCGGTTTTTCATGACAATCCCGGAGGCGGTGCTGCTTATTCTGCAGGCGGTGACCATCGGCGAAGGGGGCCAGCTGTATATCCTCAGCATGGGGGAACAGGTGAAGATAAAGGATCTGGCGGAGAAGATGATACGCCTGGCCGGATTCACCCCGGGAAAGGATATCGAAATTACATATACCGGGCTTCGGCCAGGGGAGAAGCTTTCTGAAGAGCTGGTGAGCGAGCGGGAGGCTGTTCTGGATACCGCCCATAACAAGATAAAACGGGTCGCCGTCAAGGGCGCCCCCTGGATCGGTATTGACGAAGAGGTGGATCGCTGGCTGAACGAATGCTCCCAGGAGCCGGACGAAACCTATCGCCAGATAGTTGACTGGCTCAAAGGGCGCCAGGAGCAAGTGGGGGAGGATGACGGCTCCAGAATCTCTGCCCATACGGTGGAACGCTGAGCGCCCTGGCCGTCATGCGTTTCTCCAGAAAATTTCTTTCCTCGGCGGAGCGTGACAAATGACCTGGGCTGCGACCATCCCCGCTGACCCAGCAGGAGAGGGGAAGCGGGAGCGCTATTTCATCTGGCCCCATTATGTGGCGCTTTATATCCTGGCCCTGGGGGCGATGACATGGGCCACAGGTTTGCCGGAGGAATACGCGGCGGCGGTGATTCTGATCTCTTTCGCCGTGGTCGCCGCCCTCCATCCCGCCAATGGAGTCACCGCCATTGCGCTGGCTCTTCCTTTTTTCCTGGCTCCTTCCAGCCGACCATACATCTGGATGCTCGACGCCATGGCCTGGTATATGGCTCTGCTCTTCGGTGTCCGTCATCTGTTGCTGCGCCAAAAGAAGGCCCCCCGGTCCCCCATGCCCATGGCCTGGCCTGCGGGGATCATCGTGGTGGTGGCGGCGCTGGCTCTCCCTCTGGACATCATGGAGTTGCCCATTCATATCTGGATGGCGGATCTAAAGGAAGCTTTCACGTGGTGGCTCTCCGCCCATCCCCTCACAGCGGCCATATATCCGCGGGTGGTGATGGACCTGGCTTCCGGCGTGATACTCTTCTTCGTGGCGATAGCGTATTTCCCTGTGGCGGATCCTCGGGCCACCAGAAGCCTGTTCGGCGCCATATCGGCCATCGCCGTGGCCATGGTGGTCATCGGCTCGCTGGTCAAGCGCAAATACATGATGTTCGGTCTGGGGGAGTGGACATATCTGGGACTGGCTCACTCCGACTATCTGACGCAAGCGGGCTCTGGCATCCATGCCTTCGCCTACAACAGGCAGTACTTTGCCATATACCTTCTTCTCTGCGTTCCCATGGCGGCCAGCTTTTTCCTTTCGGCGCGGCGCAAGGCCCTGGGAGCGATGGTCTCCCTGGCGTTGGTGTCGATAGCCGTCCTGGGGCTGGTCCAAAGCGGGCAACGAAGCCCCATGGCCCTGTTTGTGGTGGGGTGCGTTGCATGGGGATATCTTTACGCCAGAAGCGAGGGGAGAAGAGTTCCAGTCAAAACCATGGTGGCCATATTGCTGGCCGCATGCTTTGTTCTGGGCGCCGCCATGGCCATCTTTGGCAAAAATATAAGTGGTGGGCTGGAGCGCTACAGCTGGGATTATATCCGTCACGATGGCCGGGTATATCTTTGGCGGGTGGCTGGCGGCATGTTCGCGGAAAGTCCTCTGCTGGGAGTGGGAACTGGCAAATATACATACCGGTTCTATGACTTCTACGACGGACAAGAGACATTGCCATCCGGCCTCCCCATCACCCATTTCAACGCGGAAGCCCACTCCTTGTATTTCCAGATCCTGGCGGAGCAGGGCGCCCTGGGGCTGGCGGTGTGGTTGATATTCCTTGTGATGCTCTTTTTTGGGGCGTGGCGCTTTCTGGGCGCAAAGGATCAGGACCCTTGGGCCAAAAGGATCGTGCTCACCTGGCTGGTGTCTCTTTTGATATGGATCGCGTTCGCCAATTTCAACAACATGTTCTTTGTCCGGGTGTTTGGGCTGTATTTCTGGGCCGGGGCGGGGATCATGACGGCGGCGGCCCTTCCTGTGACAGGCAGGCTTGCGCCGTACCCGTTACTGCGCCGCGGTATCTTATGGACCCTGGCGCTGGCCTTTATCTTCCAGATGTACCAGGCATGGGCGCGGCCGATTCCCCATTATTTCGCCACCGGATTTCACGCGTGGGAGACGCGGGAAGATGGCTCCAAAGCCCGCTGGACAACGCGAAAAGCGGTGTTGAAGGTGGACGATTTCCAGGGCCCCGGCCTGCGGCTGAAAGTCTCCGCCCCCTTGCCGGGGATGGAGAGCCCGCAGAAAACCACATTCTGGTATGGGGGAGAGCGAAAAGAGGTGGAGTTGGGCGGAGAATGGGTGGAGTTGGAATTCCAACGGGGAAACCGGGGCGCCCCGCACGGGCTGCTGTGGATAGAGTCGAAGTACATGGTGAATCCCAGGGAAAAAGGATTTTCCGCCGATGACAGGAACCTGGGGATCTATATGATGGAGATAAAAAGAAAACCGCAGACAGATGGCGCGGATGAGGGAGCCGGGTAATGTGATGGGCAAAAGGATCTTCGATCTGGTGATGGCGGCGATGCTGGCGCCATTTTGCGCCCTGGCCCTGCTGGGGGCGGCGCTGGCGGTGAAGCTCACCTCCCCCGGCCCGGTTCTGCATATGTCCTCCAGGGTTGGCCGCCACAAGGTGATATTCAAAATGCCGAAGCTGCGCACCATGTGGGTGGACACCCCCCAACAGGCCACCCATCTTTTGGAGAATCCGGAGCAGAGGCTCACGCCGGTGGGGGCGTTCCTGCGGAAAACCAGTCTGGACGAGGTTCCGCAGCTCTACAGCGTTTTCACGGGGGATATGAGCTTCGTCGGGCCCCGCCCAGCGCTGTTCAACCAGGACGACCTGGTGGCCCTGCGCGAAGAAAAGGGAGTCAACTCCCTGGCCCCAGGGATCACCGGCTGGGCCCAGATCAATGGAAGGGACGAGATATCCATCCCGGAGAAGGTGGCGCTGGATGAGTATTACCTCAAAAACCAGTCGATATGGCTGGACCTGAAAATACTGGCCCTGACCGTGACCAATGTTCTTTTCGCCAAAGGTGTGAAGCACTGAACTCCAAATTCAGTTTTCACCTCGCCTTATGTGGCCTGGTGATTGGCCGAACCGCCGCCTGTATGCGGCGATGAATGACGAGGAGTTTGCGTATCCACATTTATGCGCCACCTCCACCACCGTCAAATCGGTTTCGGCAAGAGTCTTTCTGGCGTAATCCAGCATCGCTCTCATGGCGAACTGGTTTATGGTCATTTGGAAGTATTTCAAAAAGCCACGATTGAGCGTCTTGTAGCTCATTCCCACCATGTTGCTCAACTCCATTGCCGATGGTGGATTCTCCGGATTGTTCAGCAATATATCCCTGGCGTCCAGCACTTTGCCCCAGTGCGCCTGCCTGGTTTCGTTGCGGCCTTTCTCGCGGTTGGATTCAGTGGTGAGGATCTCCGCCAGTAATTCCAGAACCTTTCCCTGCAGATAAAGCTCCTCAAACGCTCCTCTATAGGGATTTGAAACCATTTCCAAAGATAGTCTTTGAGCCATTGGAGTCGTATTCAGCTTCGAAAGATACGGTGTCGAAAACTGTCCGCTGGAAAGGATCTTCCTGAAAGTCTTCGGCGCCGTGTCAGGTTCAAGAGCCCGGAGCAGAAATCCGCCCGAAAGACTCAAGGTGACAGTTTCAAACGAGGCGCAAGACAGGAGGAAGCCATTCATAATCTGGTCTTCTCCTGTGAACATCAGGGCCTGGCCTGGATAAAGGGTATGTGAGCCCTTAACTTCCTCCACGCTGGCCACTGCTCCCCCCGCCAGTTGCATCGCCATATGGAAAACCCCGTCTTGACCAACAACCTTGCTTTTCATCTCCACATCGGTGCAGATCTCGCCCTCGGGCTTGAAATGGGTGACCAACCCCACGTTGGGCGCCTCCTTGACCATACTTGTCATTTTCATGGGGCTGCCGGGAGTTTCGGATAGATTCCTGCCGCAGGTTATGGGGAATAGCTGTTCGCGGAAATCTGAGGGAACCCTGGGGCCAAAGGCGTTGAAATGCACCTGCAGACGATCGGACATGCCCCCCCCCCCAAAATTGAAATTCCC
>JAOUPQ010000191.1 GCA_029879765.1 Nitrospinota bacterium
ATCCCACAAATGCGCTGCCCGCAATGGCGGTTTCGCCCGGATGCCCAAAATGGGTGCGCAGGGCGACGCTCTGCTTTGTATTGTCGGTCCTGTGCAGCACCTGCTTGCTCCACACACGGCCACTGACCTCGGCGGCCAACGACAGCTTGTGCTCGATCAACTGCAACTCGAACCCGGCGCCGTAATTGAGAGCCGGGTCCTGCCCTTCGCCGGAGTAGTTCATATACACACCCATCATGTGCCAGGTGATGTTCTTATATTCCCTGTCCACAATCAGGCCGATGCCAGGATCGGTTTTGCCGGTGCCCAGGTGGGTGTGCTCGTCGCCCAGAGGAAGGGTGACAATTCCCAGCACAGAGTAGCGGAAGCGCCCGTGGCTAAGCTCGCTTTTCTCTGTGGTCAGGAAGTTGTATTTAACCTTGAACATTCCGTCCATCTGCCCGCTGGCCTCGTGCATCACTTCGCCGTGGCCCTCCCCCTCTGCGGCATGGCCATCCGGCTTGATATCGCCGAAAGGAAGAAGCAGCGTAAGTTCCACCGTATCCCAAAGCCCCGCCGACGCTGAAACACCATAGCTTGAAAAAGCGGTTTTCGGATTCACATCGCCGATGTCCGACATGAAGTAAAACGCGCCAAACGCGAATCCTCCATGCGCCGGAGCGATGGCCTTGTCGATAAAAATCAACCCGGTCCCGCCTTCAATCCCCTCTTGCGACACTGCCGTGTGCGCAAGACCCAACAAGGGAATCAAAAAGGCGATGGCGATTAAAGTCTTTTTCCCTCTTTGCATGAAGCCTCCCGTTTTATGTCAAATCTCTGGTCACCCTGTAAAATGGTGACCCGACATGATTCCTAAAGTTATTCTCTATAGACCGATATGATACCAAACCGTCCGTTCTTTGCAATAATTAAATATTTTATCGCTCATCTGTCAGGTTTGCTCTATATGACTTCCGGCCTTTCCCTCAAACCGATTCTAATCAAAACCATTGCCAGGCGCAACGAAAATCCGGCCCACTCGCGCCCACTCAGCCAATGATTCGGCATCGGCCCCGGATGGACTGATGTTCAAGCGACTCTACCATCTCCCCAGGTTCATGTGGGCAAATCGGGGGAAAAACCATGCCGGACGATATTTTCGGAAATCGTTTGCGTCAACGCCAGCTCTCGTATCAACTCCTCCCCCCCGGCCTTGGCAGACCCGAGACCGGAGCGCTTGAATCCACCGAAAGGCTGGCGACGCACCACGGCGCCGGTGATACCCCTGTTGATATACAGATTCCCCACCCGCATCATTTCCATCACCTTGGCAATGGTGGAAGGGGTGCGCGAATACACTCCACCGGTCAATCCATATTGCGCGCTGTTGGCCACATCTATCGCCTCGTCCATATCCTTCACCTTGATAAGGCACACCACCGGACCGAATATCTCGTCCCGGGCCAGACGGCTGAATGGGGGAGTATCCCCGAAGATGGCGGGCCCGGCGAAATATCCTTTGGAGGATATCTGCTCTGGAATCAACAGCGGCGTGGCTTCCCGGGCGCCGATCTCTATGTATCGGGCCACTTTCTCCACCGCCGCTTTCTCCGCCAGCGGCCCATAATCCGCCGCCGGATCGATGGCATGGGTTACCTTCAGGCTTTTCGCCGCGTCCACCAGGCGGTCGGCGAACTCGTCATACACCCCATCCAGAAGGATGACCCTGGAACAGGCGGAGCATTTCTGGCCGCCAAACCCGAAGGCGGACTGGATGACTCCCGCCACGGCGGCGTCCAGATCGGCGGTCTGGTCCACTATTATGGCGTTCTTTCCTCCCATCTCCGCGGAGACTTTGATAAACCCGTCCCTGGTGTCGGAAGCCATGGCGGCGGCTTTCACCAGCCCGGCCCCCACCTCGTACGAACCGGTGAACACGACGAAAGATGTCCTGGGATGCTCCAGAAGCACAGGCCCCAGGGCCGAGCCTTGCCCCGGCAGGTAGTTCACCGCTCCGTCCGGTATGCCCGCGTCGTGGAGGATCTGGACAAATATGGCCGCCGTCACCGGCGCCAGGGAAGAGGGCTTTAGCACCACCGTGTTTCCCGCCGCCAGAGAGGAAGTGGTCATCCCGGCCATGATGGCCAGGGGAAAATTCCACGGGGATATAACAAGGCCGGGTCCTCGGGGGATCAAGCGGGTGACGTTGGTCTCCCCCAGCAATTCCTCGGTTTTCTGCGGGGCGAATAACTTGCGGGCGGCAAGGGCGTAGTACCGGATCAGGTCTATCCCCTCGTTGACATCGGCCAGCGCCTCCTTGCGGTTTTTCCCCACCTCGAACATCTGCCACGCCGCCAGTTCATGCTTTCGCTCCCGAACCATATCCGCCGTCGCAAGCAGTATCTGCGTTCTTTTCTCCGGTGGCATGGCGCTCCATGTGTCAAACGCCCTGGCGGCGGCGTCCATCGCGTCCGTGGCCTGCTCCGGATCCCCCTGGCACACCTCGCCTATCACTCTGTCCGGGTCGCCCGGATCCACAGAAACGAAGGTTTCGGTGGAGGGCATGGTTTGCCCGTCTATAATGATCTTGTATCTGCGACCCAGCGATTGCGACACTTGCTCGATTGCCGTGTCCATGTCGTCATGTTCACGCTTATGGTGGAACTGCGGGTCTGGCTCGTTGACAAAGATTTCTCCTGTTGCGGATGGTTTCTCCCCGGCCAACTTCGCCCTGGCCAAAGTCTGGGCAGGGTCCTCCAATAATGCCTCCAGGGGTCGCTCCTCCACAAATGACTGGCGCAGAAACGATTCGTTGGAGGAGTTTTCCAGGATCCGCCGCACCAGATACGCCATCCCAGGCAGGAACTCGCCGAAGGGGGCATACACCCGCACAGGGACTTCCATCCGGGTAAGCGCCCGTTTAACCTCCCCGGCCATCCCGTACAGCATCTGGACCTCGAACCTGCTTTTGGGTATCTTCATATTCTCCGCCAGGGCCACGGCGCGGGCCAGCGACCTGATGTTGTGCGAGGCGACGGCGGTGACTACATGGCGATGATGGATCATCAGGGTTTTGAGCATCCTTTCGAAGGCGGCGTCGGTGTCCGCTTTGACCTGGCGCACGGGTATCTCCCATCCACGCTGTTTGGCCATCACTATCTCCTGCTCCCAATACGCTCCCTTGACCAGACGGATGGAGATGTTCCTGCCGCTGGCCATCACCCAGCTTATGAGCTTGCCCAGGCTCTCCTCCGCGTCCTTTAGATACGCCTGGGCCACTATCCCCGCCCGGTCGAAATCGGCGAACTCATCCTCCTCCATGATCTCCATGAACACCCGCAGGGTCAGGTCTCGCAGGGCGTAGTTTTCCATGTCGATATTGACCCATGCCATGTGGCGTTTGGCGGCCCGGAATATCCGCCTCAGCCTCTCCCGGGCCTCCATCGATGCCCTCTCCGGAGCGGCGGGATCGAAATGGGGGGTCAGGGCGGAGAGTTTTACGGAAACATTCACCGGGGGCCAGCCCGGCCTGGAGGCCATGAAGAGGTGGTTTATCAGGTTGACGTACCGTTCCGCGTATAGGTCGGCCTCCCGGGCGGACAATGTGGCCTCACCTAACAGATCGAGGGTGTAGCTCATCCCCTCTTTGTGAAGATCCTCCAGCACCACCGCGGTTTCTTCCAATGTGGCGCCGGCGATGAACCAGCGGGCCACTCGGTTGATAACCATGGATGTGGTCATGGACGCGGCGCCGGGGGTGCTTAGCGCGGAGCGGACCGCCACCTTCCCCAAACGCAGATACTCCGGCAGACGTAAGGACTCCACCGGCATATATTCCTTCAGATGGCGGGTGATCTGGCGGCTGGTCTTGAGCGATGGGAAAACGTCGATAAACCGCATGGCCATGCTTTTGAGCTCCTGGTCGCCCGACAGCCACTTCACCACCTGGCGCTCCCACCACAAGGCTTCCAGCACCCCAGGCTCCTGGGCCATGGCCAGGTTATAGATCTTCGTTCCTGCAGCGAGGGTTTGTTTTTCTATTGCCTGATCGTCCATACTCCACCTATCCTCTCCAGATGTATGAATTCGCCCCAAGCCCCTCCCGGGCGCGTGGCCTCCTCATATATATTAGAGCATTTTTACTTCCCATTGCTCGATGGGCGGCCAAAGCCCGCCAGGCTGTGTGGTTCATACACCTTCCATCCGCCCAAAACGTCGGGATATCCATCCATCCTGCAAAAGATTGATATAATGGAGAGGTTTAAGAAAATAACTGGATATTTGTGGAATCATGAAGGAATACGATCTGGTGCTCGCCTCTTCCTCCCCCAGGCGAAAAACCCTGCTGGGCGAGGCGGGAGCGAAGTTTATTGTGTCCGTCCCCGGATTGGATGAAGAGTTCCACCACGATCTTTCCCCGGAGGCCAACGTGGAAAACATCGCCATGGAAAAGGCCGAAGCCGTATGCAAGTCATATCCCGGCCATCCGGTTCTGGCGGCGGACACTATCGTGGTGCTGGGGGGCAAGGTCATCGGCAAACCCACCAGCCAAAGTGACGCCCGACGGATGCTCCAAAGCCTTTCGGGCAAGGAGCACTCGGTGGTGACCGGTGTGGCGCTGGCCCATCTGTCCAAAGGGTTATTCTGGAAGTCATTCGCCGTTTCCAAGGTGCGGTTCAAGGAACTGCCCGCGACATGGATAGAGGAATATGTGGCCGGGGGGGAGCCGATGGACAAGGCGGGGGCATACGCCATCCAGGGGGGCGCCGCCGAATGGATCGACTCCTATTCCGGAAGCTATACCAATATCATCGGCCTGCCCATGGAGATGGTGCGCCAGACCCTGGACGGGTTCGGTTATGAAATCTTCTCCAGCGGATAACCTATGCCGCCGGTGATCGGATTGACGGGGGGATACGCCTCTGGCAAAAGCATGGCCCTCTCCTTTTTCCGGCGGATGGGAGCGCATGTAATCGATTGCGACCTGATAGCGCGCCAGGTGGTGGAGAAAGGGAGCCAGGGGCTGGCCAGGGTGCGGGAGGCTTTTGGCGAAATGGCGCTGACGAAGGATGGAACCCTGGACAGAGGAAGGATCGCCCAGCTGGTCTTTTCCGACGAGGCAAGCCGCAAAAAGCTGGAGGGTATACTGCACCCGCTGATAACTGACAGGGTCTTCAGGGAGGTTGAATCGGTTATGGAGGAAAATGAAAACCAGGTGGTGGTGGTGGACACTCCGCTTCTGTTCGAAACCGGCCTGGACAAAAGAATGGATAAAACCGTGGTGGTGGTGTGCGGTGAGGAAGAGCAGGTGCGAAGAGGGATGGCAAGAGACGGACTTACCCGAGAAGAGGCATTGGCCAGAATCCGCGCCCAGTCTCCTCTGGAGGAAAAAGCGCAGAAGGCAGACTGGGTGATCGACAACTCCGGAAGCCAGGATCAGGCCCGTCAGGACAGCCTGAAAATCTGGGCCCGCATAGAAAAGTTATAGAAACATACTCCGTGACCTATTAATATATGGAATAATGTCGACAATCTGGGTTGTGCAGTTTTAATTACCCATCTATAGCGTGGGATACAATTTGAAAGGTTGGTAAATGGCCAAAAAAAAAATAATAGAAAAGAAAAAGGCCCAATCCACTACATCGGTTAGTGGGAAGAAAACTGTCTCAACGAAAAAGCCAGCCGCCAAACCGAAAGCTGTCGCCAAACCGAAGGCCGCAGCCAAA
This sequence comes from Nitrospinota bacterium, assembly GCA_029879765.1. Classification (GTDB taxonomy): domain Bacteria; phylum Nitrospinota_A; class UBA7883; order UBA7883; family UBA7883; genus JAOUMU01. The sequence continues at coordinate 5,706 of JAOUPQ010000191.1, forward strand.
CCTAAGGCCGCAGCCAAACCGAAGGCCGTAGCCAAACCGAAAGCCGTAGCCAAACCGAAGGCCGCAGCCAAACCGAAGGCCGTAGCCAAACCGAAAGCCGTAG
>JAOUPQ010000192.1 GCA_029879765.1 Nitrospinota bacterium
TATGCTGGGAGTTGCGCCTTGGACCTATACTGGATTCAACCGCCTTGTATTCCCCACCACCGAAGCGCAATACAAGGCTTACGGCATGTTGACCAACGATGACGGAGTCCTGGACGCTCGCGACACCCGCGTGAAGGTGGGCAGGTTCAAGGCTGGCACTGATCTTTCGTTCTTTCAGCACTTGAGCAACTGGCACAGATGGACAGCCTATACCACCAAGGATGTTGCGACGGATACTTTCTGGAGCACCACCCAGCATGGTTTTTTTACCAATGGCACCAACTACTTTTGGCCGCAAACTCCGGCAAATGTAAATGCTCCAGCTTGTTCTAATGTGGGCAAAGGGATAAATAACACCAAAACCTTGGCCGGGCTTCTCGAGGAATCATGGGAGAATATGCCAGGGGCGGACAAAAGAAGGAGTATATACCTAAAGTTCGATCTGTCCTGGCCTCCCCCCCAAAGTATCGCCGAGAAGTGGGTGGCTGGAAATCCCGTTGTAATGAACGGTAACGATTGCGCTTATGTGGACCTGTCCTTCAAGGGTGGCGGTGGGTCATCCTATCCCTACTCCTGGACCCAGGGATTGATCCCCACCCAAGCTTCGAATACTTTGACGAATGTTTACGGTCTGACTTTCTCCGGGATAGTGGACGCGGGTCAATATAGTCAGATATTCGATAACTTTGGGAACTGGAAAAAGTACGATTTCAACCAGAGCCTTTGGCTGACGCCGGTTAAAGACGCATTCAGCACTTTGCTGGCTTTTGAGTCCCACGGCGGCGCGATAGATCTGGACTTCAACGACAACATGTACCTGATCGAGACCCGCGGGGGTGGTGTGGTTCAGATGAACGCCACATCCTCGCCCAGCGCCTCGCTCACCGCCAACCAATTTATCACTACCGCCACGATAAAAGTGCTGGACACCATGCCCTCGGCTTCCTGCGGTTTGCAGGCTGGAGACTCCAAGGTGGATTACTTCATATCTCCGGATGGCGGCAAGGAATGGGTGCATGTGACGGAGTGGGATCTGGTGCGCGATACCAGCGAGATTGGAACCAAAATCAAAGACTGGACCCCCGGCTCCACCCCCACAACTTATCGGGAAGCCACTGTCAGCTTTATCAGCCTGGCGGTCATAGGCAACCGGTTGGTATGGAAGGGGGAGCTCATGACAGCGGACAAAACCTGCTCACCGAAAATCAGTTCTGTGAAGCTCTCGTACAACGCCTCCGGGCCCAGGTCGTTTGCTCACACAACGCCGGTTCCTCTGTCCAACGTGATATACGACGCCAACTTTAAATGGGATGGCGGCTGGATCGAAAAAAAGTTCCGTGGGCACGTGTATTCCACAAGGCTTTACGATCCGGTGATATCGAACATGGGTATCAGCTACGCCTCCAACTGGGACGCTGGCGCCGAAATGGGGGGGACGGCCTCCAATCGGCCCACTTTGGATCCCAGGTCGCGGAAGATAATGGCTCCAGATATGTTGTTCTTCAACGCGGTGGATGAAGTCGTTACCCTTTCCTCCGGGACTATCAATGGAGTCGACAGAACCTTCAAAGGTAAACTGGCCAATCCCAACACTGTGGCAGGATCCATAGAGATCACGGGTGTCGACAGCGCAGGCCGACGGGAAACCTTCACAGACAGTGGTGTCCGCACCCTGGACGGCTCCCTGGTTGGGACCGGCTCGGTAAACCGTGGTACCGGCGACTTTACTGTCACCTTCACCAGGGCGCCGGGATCTGGGACTAAGATAAAGGCTACCTACAAGTACTACACGTTCAACTCCAAGACGCCCATATTGTTTAACAACGCGACGGTGAACAGAGACCTTTTGGGTCTGGATGACACCGCCTGGTGGACCAATACCGGGTTGCAGTACAAGTATGACTTCAACGGAGATTTTAAATTCGATGGCTCGGATGGCGCCTGGCTTATCAACTGGGTGCAGGGATTCCGTGTGCCCCAGACTACCATCAAGGAATGGTTTCTGGGCGCGGTAGACCACAGCACACCGGCGGTGGTGGGCGCCCCCGGCCTGCAGGGCTGGTACTATGGCTCTGACATAGCGGACGATGAGCGGGAAAGCTTCGACCAGTTCCGATGTGAGCAGCGAAAGCGCCGCACCCAGCTTTATATGGGGTCGCGCTCCGGTATGCTGCACTCGATCTATGCCGGCGAGTTCCGTCCATACTTCGTGGACGAGACCCTGCTGACCGCTCCTTTCAGTTGTGATTTTTCCAACAAGACCAATCTGCACAAATTCAGGGGCGATTTTGCCATAGCTGATGATACTGGCGCCATCAATCCTAAAGGGCCGGTGTATACCCCCCCGGGAACGACGCATGTAATAGATATCAACCGCGGCTATTACGAGTGGCCAGACGCGGCAGGACCTAATTATGGCGATGGAACCGAGACCTTCTCGTTGATCCCGCCGAACCTGGTGTCGCGGTTGAAGAATGAGCAGCTGAAGATTGAAGACAAGGCTTACATGGACGCCGCGCCCGTGGCGGCCCACGTAAGGTTCGCCGATGGAACCTGGCACAACGTGGTGATCGTGGCCCAGGGAAATGGCGGAGACCATGTCATGGCTGTGGATGTGACCGATGTGAACAATCCGGTTGTGTTGTGGGATTACGCCGATCCGGACCTCTTCCGCTCCAGGTCCGCCCCCTCGGTGGGTTCCGTCGGCCGCGTGGTGGCCGGGGGCAACTCCCAGTGGGTTGTGATGTTCGTCTCCGGTATGAACGCCGATCCGCATTCTTATCCGAAGGTGTACATGCTGGAGGTGGAAACGGGCGTCACCTTGTATCAGCTGAAGCTGGATACAGATGCGGAGGCTTTGGGCGCCACCCCCAGCGGCCAGCCGGCCCTGCTCGATTCCGATGGCAACGGCTATGCGGACCGATGGTTTATCGGCACCGACAAAGGCGTGGTGTTCAAAGGCATCATGCCAGATAACCCGCTGGCCTCCACCGGCACCAACTTCGGTATCTGCACTTTCTTCAAGACCGATATCGGAGTTAAGACTAAGGAGCGCCTGGCCATATACGCCTCGCCATCGGTGACATCCACGAACACGGTGTCGGCCTCTGGTGAGCTGGAGTACAAGATCAACGTGTTCTTCGGCACATCGTCCAGCCCGTATCATAGCGATGACCCGGGTGACACCTATTATTTCTATACGATTCGGGATACGGACGATAAGACCCGGTGCACTTATGGAGACGAATTGTGGAAGCTGGCCCTGCCGGCTGGCCATCAGGTGTACTCGGCGGCCTTCGCCACGGCGGGCAGGGTGTATTTCGGCACCTCCACAGCCACCAGCGAAGACCCGTGCGCGCCCACATCGGCCACCTCCAATGGCGACACGGGAAGCATTTTTGTGTACGACGTGGAGCCTGACGCTTCCGGCAACGCCAATCAGGTGGCCGAGATCGCCACTGGAAACACCGCCGGATCGCTGGTGGTGGATGATAAACATCTCTACTTCAGGACAGCCGATGGTAGGGTTATAGCCAGGGGCGGAAAGACTTTCCAAAACGAAACTAAACAAGGAGGATTCAGTGAAGCAGTCATTATTTCGTGGATGGAAGTACTCCGCTAGGCCCATGAAGGCCATGCCCGGTGAGGCCAAGTCTCTGGGGGCTATTCCCCCAGGGGCCAGGCGCCTGCGTGCAAAAAGCGGATTCACTTTGATAGAGGTGTTGGTGACTGTCGGTATTCTGAGTATACTGACGGCGATCTCCATATCGACCGTTGCCGGGAACCTGCCCCTTTGGCGGGCGAAAGGAGCGATGAACGAGGTCATCACCTTGACCCAGAAGGCCAGGGCCATTTCGGTTAAAAAGAATAAATGGGTTCTGGTCAATTTTACCGGCATCAACTCCCCGGGGGCCAGCGTTGTGACTCTTTATCTCGATACCAACAACAATGGTGTTGTGGATGTGGGGACCGACGAAAGGCTCGCCAACCTTGTTGTGGAAGGTAACTTTCCGGGCGCCTACTTTTCATCGGTCAAAAGCGGTGTCGCCCAGGATGGCACCGGAGGCGCCGCGATGACCACCATGGCCCTGGCGCCGGACGGGACTGTGAAACCCAACACGCTGACCATGCCGATTGAGGTGGTGGTGGCCAGCAGCCATCCCTCTGTGACCACGACTTACAGGATTCGAGTGGAGCGAAGCGGCCTGGCCAGGATTATGTGAGACCGATCATTTTCAATCCCGTCCCGGAATCGCTCCGGGGCGGGATTTTTCTTTTCACGGCAGGTGGGCGTTTTGGTTTGAATCCCGGAGGCCGATAAGCTACGATTTATCTTTATCATGCGAGTCCCATGGCGGCCATTACCGAAAATATAAGAGAAATCAAAAAGCGGATTGCGCGGGCCGCCGCCAAAAGCGGGAGGGACCCGGAGGCGGTGGAGCTTGTGGCTGTCACGAAAACAGTGGGTGTGGAGGCGGCCCTGGAAGCGCTGGACGCTGGCGCGCTTAGCCTGGGTGAGTCCCGGGTGCAGGAGGCCAGGAACAAATACAAGGCTATCGGATCCAAGGCCCGGTGGCACCTCATCGGCCCGCTGCAGAAGAACAAGGCCAAGTATTGCCCTGGACTTTTCCATCTTGTGCATTCGGTGGACAACCTGGAGCTTTTCATTGAGCTTTCCAGGCAGGCCACTCGCAAGGGAAACCTGGTCCGTTGCCTGTTGCAGGTGAATCTTTCTGGTGAGAAGCAAAAATCCGGATGCCGGGCGCAGGAAGCGGAAGAGATAATAAAAGAGGCCTCCCGCCTGGAGGGAGTGAAAATTCTGGGGTTGATGACAGTGCCGCCATATAGCGATGATCCGGAGGATTCGCGCCCTTTTTTCAAAGAGCTTTACCAGTTGTCCAGGAGAATGGAGGCGTTGGGAGTGGAGAACGTGACTATGGACCAGATATCCGCAGGAATGACCAACGATTTCGAGGTGGCGGTGGAGGAAGGCGCCACGATTGTGCGTGTAGGATCGGCCATATTCGGGGAGCGAACATAATGGATGGAGCCAGAAGATGACAAAGCCTGTTAATGATGGAGTGTTGGCGGTGGAGAAAATCGCCTTTATAGGCGCGGGATATATGGGAAGCGCCATAATTCGAGGACTGATAAAATCCCAGGCTTGCCCAGCCTCCAGGCTTGTGGCGTTCGACCCGGCGCCAGGCGCGGCGGCGGCCATGGCACAGATGGGGGTGGTCATGGCAAAGGATATCGCCGAGGCGGCCCGGGGAGCGGACGTGGTCATCCTGGCGGTGAAGCCCCAGATCATGGCCAAAGTGGCGGCCACCCTTAAAGAATCACTGGAAAAGAAAACGCTGGTGGTCTCCATAGCCGCCGGGGTCACCACCGCCAATCTGGAATCCTGGTTGGGCGACGGGGTGAAGGTGACGCGCGCCATGCCGAACATGGCCGCCACCGTGATGGAGTCCGCCACGGCGGTTTGCCGGGGCAAGGCCGTAGGGGACGGGGAGATGGCCTTGGCGCTGGCGGTGCTGGGGGGAGTGGGCGCTGGCGTGGAAGTGGACGAGACGATGATGGACGCGGTGACCGGGCTTTCCGGCTCCGGCCCGGCGTATGTGTTCATGTTCCTGGAGGGGCTGATAGACGCGGGGGTGCGATGCGGCCTCCCACGGGACACGGCGGCCTATCTGGCGCGGCAGACCCTGTATGGCTCCGCTCTTCTGGCCATGGAATCGGGGGAGCACCCCTCGTTGCTCAAGGAGAGGATCACCTCCCCTGGCGGAACCACCATGGCC
>JAOUPQ010000214.1 GCA_029879765.1 Nitrospinota bacterium
CCGCAGCCGCCACCAGGCAGAAAATCGTTCTTTTCGTCCAGGTCCATTCAAATTTTTCATTTCTCATTTTCATAATTCTTCAGCTTCACACAATGCGGGTGTCTCACCGTCGCAACAAACTTATTGTCATATAGGCCACCGCCCCCCCGGCGCCTGCGCTGGCCAGGTCGAAAGGGCAGAAGGTGCCTCCCATGGGCCAGTGCGAGACCATCTCCAATGATAGCGCTCTGTTCACCTCCACCCACGCCTGATACGCCAGATCCGACTGCATCAACTCGAACAGAAGATTGATGAATGTCCAGACCAGGACGCAAAATCCTTTTAATTCATTCTTTGTTGTAAGCAGGGCGTTGGTGATTAGCGCGAAACCGAACACATGAATCCCGGAGGGGAGCCAGCCTGGGAGGCGGGGGATCGCCATATGTCCCGATCCGGTGGGAAAGCCAAGGCCCCCGGCGATAAGCTCCACCCCGCACCCGGCGCATTCCCTGGTGTAAATGTAGACAAGAAAGCCGAAGAGCAGGCTGGCCAGGCCAATGATCAAAAGGAGCGTGGAGGCCAGAGCGCCCTGTTTGGCAGGGTGATTACTGTCGCCTGGCAAGATGATATCCATCGCGAAACCGAATTTGATCAAAGGGCTCCTCGAAAATCATGTTTTAAGCCTCCAAATCCCCTTCCAGTATACGCTACGTCGGAAAATCCCGCCGCTCAGTCTTCCGGCCAGCATCCCCTATCTTTGTTGACACTTCCTCGCTGTTGCGCAAGAATTAAGAAGCGCCGGGGGCGGCGCGCGGGGAAACATCCACCACTTGTACCAGTTTGTATAATGAGGCGCCCATGTTGGAACCTTTGCGAGTCATTCCGGGGCCGGAATTTCTGATGTACTACGCCGGGGCGATTGTGGCCGCATGGTTCATCGTCCGCTCCATGGCCTATGCCGATGGCTCCCTGGCCCACATGCCTCCCCAGTTGACCCGGGTGGATCCCTATTCCATCGCTGCGTTGCGCGGCGGGGCGCCGGAGGCGATGAAGGTGGCCGTTTATGACCTGGAGCAGCAAGGACTGCTGAAGCTTTCCGGGGAGGGGGTGGATATCTCCATGAAGACCCTTGGCGATACGCGGGAAGTCACCAACCCCATCGCCAGGGATGTGTATGACTTCATATCCGGCCACAAAAAACCCCGCGAGCTTTTCAATGACACATCGATGCTGGGTAAAGTGGAAAGCCACCTGGCGCCGAGCTACGCGGAGATGAAGATGCGGCATCTTATCCGCGACGACGATATGCATGAGCGGGTGTGGAAGATATTTTTCACCTGGCTGCTTCTCTTTTGGGCGGTGGGGGGCGCAAAGCTGTATCTGGGTGTGGTTAACAACAAACCGGTTGTTTTCCTGGTTATTCTTTTGCTGGCGGTTCCGGCGGCGCTGTGGCTGGCGGCCTGGCCCATGGACAGGCTCACCGCTCTTGGACGGCGCCATCTTGCCGATCTGAAATCCCATTTTGCCTGGGTTAAAAGCTCCATGAACAATAACAGGGATGTGGACACCACCAATATAGCCTTCGCCCTGGCGGTGTTCGGCGCCGGAGCTCTTTCCGCCGGGGTGCTGTATGACCTGTACAACAAGGCGGCCATCCCCCCGAATCAGAGCAGTTCCTCCAGCGGGTGCGGCGGCGGGTGCAGCGGATGCGGTGGCGGGTGTGGCGGATGCGGGGGGTGCGGATGAGGATCCCCTGGGATTTCGGATCGCTCCCCTGGCGGCGCAGGTTCCCCACCTACAAACGGGGTCTGCTGCTGCAATGGCATATCACCAATCGATGCGCCCTTCGATGCGCCCATTGCTATCAGGAGGAATTCTCCGGGCCGGAGCTTTCCTTGCCGGACCTGTTGAAGGTGCTGGAGCAATACAAGGCGTTGCTGCGCTCCCTCAATAATCGCAGCGCCACCAACTCCCGCGGTCACGTCACCATCACCGGCGGCGATCCTTTCGCCAGAGCGGACGTATGGGAGCTTTTGGAGGTTGTCGCGGCGCATTCGGAGCTGTTCGGCTTTGCCATCCTGACCAATGGCCGGAGCATGGACGAGGCCAGCGCCAGAAGACTGGCCCGGCTGGGGCCGCGATTCGTCCAGGTCAGCCTGGAGGGGGAAGAGCAAACCCACGATGGCATCCGGGGCGATGGCGACCATGCCCATGTGGTCCGGGCGCTGAAGATCATGATCAGGCAGGGTCTGGAAACCATGGTTTCCTTCACTGCCCATTCGGAGAACTTTCGCCAGTTCCCCGCCGTGGTGGCCCTGGGGCGGCGGCTGGGGGTGGGGAAGGTGTGGACGGACCGGATGATCCCCTGCGGGGCCTCCGCCGGGGCCGAAGGGCCATTGCCTCTGGACCAGGAGCAGACCGGGGAGTACATTGGCATAGTGGACACCGAGCGGCGCCGGGCGGCGCGAAGCTTTTTCGGCCGAACCCAGGTGGGGGCGGACCGGGCCTTGCAGTTCATCGCCGCCGGAGGAAGGCCATACCATTGCTCGGCCGGGGATAGCCTGATAACCATCATGCCGGATGGCCGGCTGTATCCCTGCCGCCGCATGCCCACGGCTGTGGGGAACGTCATGGAGACTCCTCTCGCCAGGCTGTATCACAGCAGCGGCCTGTTCCGCCGGTTGCGGGACAAGAAGACGGTGAGCCAGGGGTGTCAGGGGTGCATGTATCAGAGGTTTTGCCGGGGGGGGCTCAAATGCCTTTCCCATGCGGCGCTGGGAGACCCGTTCCAGGCCGATCCGGGCTGCCCTCTGGCCCATGCCCAGGCTCAGCAAAATGTAAATTTCATTCTTTAAGGTAAAAATGGGAGATTTTGAAATTCTGGAAAAATCCAAACTTTCCGAAGCGGAAAGGATGGCGGTGGAGAGGTTTTGCTGGGAAGTGCGGGAGAACCTGGAGCAGAACCTGATGTCCATAACATTGTATGGCAGCTCCGCCAGGGATGACTACATGCCAGGAAGGAGCGATATAAACCTTCTGGTGTTGACCTCGTCGCTGGGGTTTTCCACCATGCAATCGCTGCTCGATCCGATCGCCCGGGGATTGCGGGTGGGGATCCATCCCCTGCTGATGACGGAGGCGGACCTGTTGTCCTCCACAGACATTTTCCCGGTGAAATTCCTCTCCATGAAGGAGAGCCATTATACGCTGTGGGGGGAAGACCCGCTGGAGGAGCTGTCCATCGCCAGGGAGCATATAAGGCTGCGCTGTGAGCAGGAGATCATGAACCTTCTTCTGCGGCTGCGCAGGCATTATGTCTATCATGGCGGGTGGAACCTGGCGGATAAAATCGTCGGCAGCCTCACCGGGTTTATGGAGAACTTGCGCTATGCCATGTCGTTGGATCTGGATCAGGTCATGGACAGGAGCCAGGTTCTGGCCTCCGCGGAGAAATACGGAATTCCGGTGGCGGCCTTGTCCAGGGCCATGGCCTTGAAGTTCGAGCCCACCCCCAGGGACGAGATCGAGAAGATATATGAGGAATATCTGGTGGCGGTGGAGCGGGCGGCCCGTATGGTGGACGCCTGGGGGAGCGACAAGGGATGAGGCAGGCATCGGGCAGGGAACCCCATGCCAGGGGTAGCTCCAATATTTCCCAATACTTCCAGATGAAAATGCAATATAATTCGTAAAAACCCAGGAGTGGAGAAAAATGAAACACAACCTGCTTCGATTCCTTTCAGTGGCCATGGTCGTCGCCATCACCTCGTGCACCCCCGGAACACAGAAAAGCGACAACGTATTAAAAGCCGAGGACGCCTTCAAAAGAAGGGACTACGTCGCCGCCTTCAACCTCTATTCCGCCGAGGCGGAAAAAGGGGATCCGGAAGCCCAGTTCCGCGTGGGGTATATGTACTCCAATGGCAAGGGAACCAGTAAAGACCAGGGCAAGGCGGTGGAATGGCTGACGAAAGCCGGAGACGGTGGGCATTCCATGGCCCAGTATAACCTGGGGATGATCCATCAGAACGGCAGAGGCGTGCCCAAAGATTCCGCCAAAGCGGCCATGTGGTATCGCAAAGCGGCGGACCAGGAAGTGACCAACGCCCAGATCAACCTGGCGATCCTGCTATATAAGGGGGACGGTGTGGAACAGGATCGCGGAAGCGCGGCCAAATACTTTCAAAAAGCCGCCGACAGCGGAAACATCCGCGCCCAGACCAGCCTGGCGCTGATGTATATGAACGGGGATGGGGTGGCCCAGGATTTTGGCGCAGCGCACAAACTTTTCAAAACCGCCGCCAACAACGGAAACGCATACGCCCAGGAGTTTCTGGGGGGGATGTATGCCGATGGAAAAGGAGTCACCCAAAGCCGGTCCGAGGCTTTATATTGGTTGCGCCAGGCGGGGCTTTCCTACATAACTCTTGGGAAAAAGGACAGGGCGGAGGAGATCGCCAACAGGATAAAGAAGATCGACCCCAATGATCGGGCCTATGGCGACCTGATGGACAAAATCGGACCTAGATAAAACCCTCAACGTCAGAAGTGGAACAGCGGGGCCTGGGGAGGCGCTATGCCGGGTAGCAATTCGCCGGTGATTGGGTTGACCGCGGATACGGACACTATCGGCGGACAGAAAGGCTATCCCCAGGAGCGGTTCGTCCTGAAAAAGGGATATTTCGACGCTATCCTCGCCTCCGGCGGGATCCCCCTGCTCATCCCCGCTTATGTGGAGCCCTCCAAAACCGATCCGTACCTTGCCATGATTGATGGACTGATCGTCACCGGGGGGTACTTTGACATTGACCCCAAACTCTATGGCGAAGAGAAAAGATTCCGCATAGACGAGGTGAAGCCGGAGCGTACCTTGATGGAGATCCGGCTCATAAGAAAGGCTGTCCGGAAGAAAATGCCCACCTTTGGGGTGTGCGGTGGGATGCAGGCGATTAATGTGGCCTATGGCGGAGGGTTGTATCAGGACATCTCCTCCCAGGTTCCAGGGGCGATCCCTCACGAGCAAAAACCGAAACCGGCCAACCAGCCCAGCCATCCCGTCCACCTGAATCCTTCCGGTATGCTGGCCCGGATAACCGGGGCCGAGAAGATAATGGTCAACTCCACCCATCACCAGGCGGTGAGCGTCTTGGGCAAAAGACTTTTCCCGTGCGCCGTATCCCCCGATGGGATTACGGAGGCGATTGAAGGATCCGGACCCGAATTTCTGCTGGGGGTGCAGTGGCACCCGGAACAGCTGTTCGGCGTCACGAAAGAGAGCGCGTTGATTTTTAAAGCTTTCATCACCAGGTGTCGCAAGTTCCGTCGAATGCGGGCCGGGCTGTAGCTCCCCTCTCTCCCGATAATTATGATTG
>JAOUPQ010000193.1 GCA_029879765.1 Nitrospinota bacterium
GCTGAAGGTGTGCGCCGAGTGCCACCCCACCCAGTTTTACGGCTTTTCCTCCGGAGGGCATGGCGCCGCCAGGGCCAGGGACGCGGGGAGATTTTCCACCCCCAGGGAGAACGTGGGATGCGGCTCCTGCCACGATACCCACAGCCTGCTCCTGGGTTCGGCCCGGAGGGAGGCGTGCAAAAGATGCCATGACAGCAAGCACACCTTGAACTATGAAAAGTCCGGGCATTACCGCTATATCTCCGATCCGGTTTTCGCCTTGAAACCTGTGACGGGGGTGGATTGCGCGGGGTGCCACATGCCGAAGCTTGAAGAGCTAAACGGCCATACCATGCACAACGAAAGCTACTCCTCCTCCCGGAAAAGGATCATGGCCGTCATGGTTTGCGACCGTTGCCATGGGATGAAGTTCTCGCTGGAGAGCCTGTATGACCCGGATGTGATCTCCTACAACTTCACCTATACCAGCAAAAAGCCGATTCCCCCTGGATTGCAGGGGCATTTCAAGGCGGCGGGGGTTGAGTGATGGCGGCAAAGGACCGATAATTGGATGATGACTTTAAACTTTCCTTCAACTCCCGGATCGCCATCATGATGGAGAGCAGGGACATTGCGCTGAAGCTGACCCGGGCCAGCTTCTTCCTGGGCACCCCCCCCAAGGCCCTGGAGCGGCTGGCCACGGAAGGGGAAGTGCTTCATGTGGAGGCGGGGGAGGTGATCATCCGGGAAGGGGAATACGAGATGGTGTGTTTCGTGATCCTTTCCGGCTCGTTCCATGTTTTCGTCACCGATACCGAGACCCACGAAAAACGCAAGGTGCGCACCCTGGGGGCGGGGGAGCTTTTGGGGGAGATGTCGGTTCTCTCCGGCACGCCCCGCCATGCGGAGGTGACCTGCGCCGAGGACGCGTTTTTGCTGCGGATCGAGAAAGAGGAGTTTCTGGCGTTTCTGGACGAGGCGCCGGTGGCCAAGGAGCGGCTGGACGCCGAGTATCGCCGCCGGTCGTTGACCAGCGCCCTGAAGGCCCTGGACGTCTTTTCCGTCATCGAAGGCCCCACCATAGAAACCCTGGCGCAGAAGGTGGAGCTGGTGGTGGCCCAGAAGGGGGAAGTGATCTTCTCCCCGGGCCAGATGGCCGACGCCATATATCTTATCCGGGACGGGTTCGTGAAGCTCTCCCGGGATTCGCTGGATACGGAAAGCGAGTTTTTCGATTCCCGGTTCGACAAGGTCTCCTTCAACCCGAAGGCGGAACCGAGGATAAAGGAATATATCCTGGCGTACATGGGGCAGGGGGCGTATTTTGGCGAAGTGGCCCTGTTCCACAACCGCCCCAGGGTAGCCACCGCCACGGCGCTCACCCGCACGGAGCTTGTGAAGATAAACAAGGTGGATTTTGACAAGCTGCTTTTCCGATATCCGGAAGTGCGGGCGGAACTGCAAAAACTTGCAGAATCCAGATATCTCTCCGCTCCCGGGCTGGCCAGGGAGGCGGACCAGGACATGGTGCGCTGGGCCACCAGCCAGGATATCTTTGGCTCCGACGCGGTGCTGTTTCTGGATCTCAACCATTGCGCCCGATGCCTCAACTGCATCACCGCCTGCGCCAAGCTGCACGACGGGGTCACCCGCATCACCCACAACGGCATCCGATATAAAAACATTCTCATCCCCACCTCCTGCCGCCACTGCCGCCAGCCCACCTGCATGATCGGCTGCCCCACCGGCGCCATACAGCGGGACAAAACGGGGGAGGTGTATCACCTGGACACCTGCATAGGTTGCGGCACCTGCGCCCGGGGGTGCCCCTTCGGCAATATAAGCATCGTGGAGATCAAGGAGCGCCAGCCAGGATTGGCCGGCATGGTCCAGCGGCTGCTGGGCCTGGCAAGCGACGGCAAGACGAAACGCAAAGCTGTGAAGTGCGACATGTGCAAGGACTATAAATATCGCGGGTGCCAGCACAACTGCCCCACCAAGGCTATAGTCTCCGCCCGTCCGTCCGAATATTTCACCGGGGCCTCCGGGGGAGTGGGGCTGTGACTCCCGGCGTATGGTTCCAGACTGTCCTGGCGATCATCGCCCTCGCCGCCGCCGCCGTGGTGGTGTTGATCAAGCCCTTTGCCGCCGTCCCCGGGTTCGACCCGGAAAGCGTCAAGCCCGCCTTGGGCTGGGTCACCGTGGCGCTGGGGTTGGCCAGCATGGTATACACCATCCGGAAGCGGCAGAGCCTGCAATGGCCAGGGGAGCTTTTCTGGTGGAGAGTGGCCCACGTCCTGTTGGGGTTGATGTTCATTGTCAGCCTAGTCCTCCATTCCGGGGGCAAGCTGGGCGCCGGAGTGGCCTTCGGGCTGGTGGCCCTTTCCGCGGGCATATTCCTGACCGGCCTGTGGGGAATAGTTACCCAGGGGTGGATACCGGCCAGGATGACCCGGTCGCTGCAGGATCCGGTGTATAAGGACAAGATGCAGGATGATATCATCGGTATCATGAGGCTGATATCTCATGAACTGGAGGGGCGAAGCATACAGTTTGAGCGTGTATATCAGCGCCATATCCTGCCCGCCATATCCCTGACCCGCCCCACCGCCGCCCAGCAGCAGGCTTTTTACTATAGATACGACCCCACCTCCCAGGACGTAAACGCCGCATACAGGGACCTTGGCTCCCTGAGCCTGCACGAACAGGAGGTGTTCTACACCATGGCGGAAAAGGCGCTGGATATCATCGAGATAAGACGCAGCCAGGGATACCAGGCGTTATTGAACAACTGGCTGGACTGGCATATCGGGCTCACGTCCATAGCCTTCGCCGTAGCGCTTATGCATGTGCTGGCGTCGTATATCTACTAGGCGCCATCACGGCCTGCGCCCCACCGCCTTGAAAAACGAATAGAAGAAAGACCCTTGCGGAAGCCGTCCGCTTCGCTCCAGATCGGCGATCCCTTCATTCCATTCTTCCCGTTCCACATATCCCGCCGATAGGGCGCTCTCTCTTGCGGTGATGGTCATCGGCACGATGATCTGGTTCACCATCCCCTCCAGCAGCTTTTGGGCGCCAGCGTCCCCGTATACGATCCTCGGCTCGCAGCTCTCCACGTCAAATCCGGCGCCGCTCAATAGTGAATGCAACCTTCTTCCGATGAGCGGATCGTGGCCCAGGTCCTGCTGGACCCTGATCATGGCTCGCCACACTGTGGCCGAAGCCTCGCTCCAGGGGAACCATACGCACGCCTCGTGGTCCCCTTCGATCAGGGTGACAGTCCCCCCCGGTTTTAACAGGGGATACAGCCCCTTGAGCGCCTCCACCGGATCTGCGATATGCTCCAGCACGAAGCAGATGAATATGTGATCGAACGACTCATTCTTGAATGGAGGAGAGGTGACATCAGCCACCAAAAAATCCCCGCCGTCGGCGTGCTGGACAGCCGCCGCCACCGATCCGGCGGAAAAGTCCATGGAAACAATGCGGGCGCCCGGGTGGCGATGGCGCAGGATGGCGGTCTGGGCCCCCACTCCGCATCCGGCCTCCAGTATCAGCTCGCCGGGGGAGAATCGGGTTCCGGAATGGAGAATATCCTCGAGGATGGCTGCCTGCTCCACCAGGCGCTGAATCTCCCTTTCCGAATAGCCGTGGATATATCCGGACGGAGCGGATGTCATTTGGCCGAGGTTTGCTGGGTGATGGAGTATCCCTTGTTTTTCAGAAGCTGGACGACTCCCCTGTCCCCCACCAGATGCCCCGCGCCCACCACCACGAAAATGGTCTCCCCGCGGGCCGCCATGCGGGCGATATTGTCCGCCATTTCCGCATTGCGCAAGAAGAACATCTTTTCATAAACCGGCTCCATTTTCGGATCATCCTTCAGCGAGGCGAAAACCAGGTTTTCCATCAGGGGGGCGTTGCCGCTCTTCCATGCGAATATGATGGAGCCCACGCTGTCCCGTCTTTTGCTGGTGTCTGTGATGGTCATCATTATCAGGTTTTCCTGCAGGTCGTCGGCGAAGCCCGCCAACAGCTCCAGCTGCATCTCCATGCTCTCCAGCTCGGATATCTTCTTCCCCTCCTCGCTTGCCTTCTCCAGGAAATGCAGGTCGATCCCCAGGGTCGGGTCCAGCCCCACCTTGCGCATCTCCATCTCCTCCAGGGTGACGTACACGGCCCAGGGGCGCATCCGCCCCACCACCTGCATCATCATCTCGTTGCCGTCCAGATATTTCACAATGGCCTTTTGCGTTTCCTCGGAGATATGCTTGTCCAGCGAATCGCCATCGGAATAAAAACCCTTCATCAATAGCATTTGCTGGAGGGCCTGCTGGTCCTGGTTCTTGATATCCACTTCCACCACCAGGCGGGAGGATCGGTCGAAGGCCGCCATGATGGCCGGGTCCATAGGATAGAAGCTTTTGTCGGCGGTGTGGATGGAGCCCAGAAGATATATGGCGCCCCGGCCGTTGTCCGCCTTCCACATGAAGACTTTGTCCGCCGCCTGGCCGACGCCTGGGGATAAAAGATAAAGCGCCAGAAAAAGATATGCGCCGATACGTTTGATAAAACTCATCATCTCTTCGCTCCATTCATGGTTCGGGGCGCAACGTACACCCTTGAAGATATTATTATGAATCCTACTACGGGATCAAGATGTTCCGTCACTCCTGTCACGGCGGAGTGATCCTGTTGCCCATGATCATCTCCTCGCTTATGCCGATATGCGCCCGCATCCACCAGTGAAGCTTCTCGGCGATCCTCGCCCCCTCTTCGTCCTGCTTCACCGGGGCGCCGGTGGCCATGGAGTACAGGCCGTACACCTTCCGCATGTCGGCCAGAAGCATATATCCGCCGGAGACATACACTCGGCTCTGGCTGTCCCTGGGCAGGATGGCGGCGCGGGGGCCCAGGCCGAAGATCGACTTTCCCCATGCGGTATAAGGCTCCGTGGAGCCCACCAGATCCAGAATGGTCGGGATAAGGTCGAACTGGCTGGCCAGGGTGTCCAGCCTGCCGGTCAGCCCCACCCTGGGGGCGTGAAAAAGGCAGGGGATCTGGTACGACTCGCGCATGTTGTGGTTGGCGAAATATCGGGCGGTATGGTCCGCCGTGATGACAAACAGGGTGTTGTCGTAGTAATCGGATTTCTTGGCCATTTCGAAGAACCGGGAGAGAGCGTAATCGGAATAGCCCATGGAGTTTAGAAAATCGCTTTTTGGGGAGGGGAACCGGCTGTACTTGTCAAAATCCCCCGAAGGCAGCCGAAAGGGAAGATGGGACGACAGGGACATGATAACGGAGAAGAAGGGCTGTTTCATCCGGCTGTATTCCAGGTTGGCCCGCTCGAACATCGCCTCGTCATATACGCCCCAGATGCCATCGTAGGTTTTTCTGGATCGGGGGAAATCGTCCAGGCTGATATGCCTGGAAAAACCGAGCCTTCTGATCAGCTTGTGGAACCCCATGGAGTCCGCCTCCCCCCCGTGGATGAAGAGAGTGTCGTAATCCATGGCGGCAAAAACCGAGCCTATGGGCTTTAGCCTGGTCTGGAAGGAAAGCCCCCCGCCCCCGGCTATGATCGGGTTCCATGTGGGGAAGGAGCCCATCACCGCCAGGGTTCCCTCGAAGGTGCGCTGGGCGTTGGCGAAGCAGTTGTCCAGCAGCAGGCTCTCGTCGGCCAGCTTGTCGAAAAAAGGCCCCCCGGATGTCTTGCCACCATAGGCGGCCAGATACTTGGCGGTCCAGCTTTCCATGATGATCAGCACCACGTTCATCCCCTTGGCCCGGGAGTCGGGATGA
>JAOUPQ010000194.1 GCA_029879765.1 Nitrospinota bacterium
TAGTGACCGCTTTTCGGTGAATAAAGGATAATGGCGCTTCATTTGGAACGGCTGGCCGGGCTACAGGTGATAATCATATGGTATTATATGCTTGATGTTTCAAGACGATTCGAAGCTCCAGCAAAAAATTCATAGTTCATTAATAGCCGATATTATCCAATATTACAATAGAAAATATCATTATACAATGGGTAAAGAGAGAGTATTCTCGTATATAAGGAAAAGTTGATAGCAGTGCATCGTTTAGTATTAAAGAAATGTAATGAAATGAGCCGCAATATGGAAATAAGTATATGATAAAAAAACACTTGCCCATGTCTTTGGAGGAAGTCCGGGCTTTGGGATGGGACAAGCTTGATGTGATTCTGGTCACTGGCGATTGTTATGTGGACCATCCTTCTTTTGGCGCCGCCATGGTGGGGCGCCATCTGCAATCGCTGGGGCTGAAGGTGGGGGTGATCGCCGCTCCGGACCCGGACAGGATAGAAGATTTCAAAAAGCTCGGCGAGCCCTCCATGTTTTTTGGTGTCACGGCAGGGGCGATGGATTCCATGGTGATGTTGCGCACCGCCCAGAAAAAACACCGTTCCGATGACGCCTACGCCGAAGGGGGAGAGGCAGGCCATCGTCCTGCCCGGGCGGTGATGGTGTATAGCAACCGTATTCGGGCAGCTTTCAAGGGCGCCTCTGTAATCATCGGTGGGATGGAAAGCTCGCTTAGGCGCTTTTCCCACTACGATTTCTGGGACGACAAGGTCCGCCGCTCCATACTGCCGGACAGCAAGGCGGATATCCTTGTATACGGCATGGGGGAGAGGCCCCTGACGAGGATAGTGGAGCGGATGCGCGCTGGCGAAAGCCTGAAGCAGATGAAGGACATCCCCGGCACGGCGGTGATGATCAGCATGGAGGAGCGCAAGGAGGTGGGGGATCGGGCCCAGACCATTCCCTCCTTCGAGGAAGTCTCTTCCGACAAGACGAAATACGCCCGGGCCTCGCGGATGATCCACATGAACCAGAATCCAGGTTGCGCCAGGACCCTGGTCCAGAAGCATGGCGCGCGATATGTCCTGGTGAACCCACCCTCCGGTGCGTTATCTACCGAGGAGCTGGATGCGATATACGCGCTCCCCTTCACCCGGGTTCCTCATCCCTCCTATAAGGGGAAAATACCGGCCTATGAAATGATTCGCCACTCCATCACCGCCATGCGCGGCTGCTTTGGGGGGTGCTCCTTTTGCGCGCTGACAGCCCACCAGGGGCGGGCCGTGCAAAGCCGCTCGGAGGAATCTGTGCTGGAGGAGGTGGCCAAGGTCGCCGCCATGGACGATTTCACAGGGCATGTGTCCGACATTGGCGGCCCCACCGCCAATATGTATCGGATGGAGTGCCAGGAGCCTCAGGTGGAGGCGATATGTCGAAGAGTCTCCTGCGTATACCCGAAAATATGCCACAGGTTGGGAACCAGCCATGGGCCCTTGTTGAAGCTGTTGAAAAAGGCCCGGCAGGCGCCGGGGGTGAAAAAGGTGTTCGTGGCCTCTGGTGTGCGATATGACCTGGCCAACCTTTCGCCCGAATATATCCGGGAGTTGGCGCGCAACCATGTTTCCGGGCAGTTAAAAGTGGCTCCGGAACATAGCGATCCGGCGGTATTAGCGGTGATGCGAAAACCGCCCATGGAAAGCTATGACCTATTCGTCCAGCGGTTCCTGAAAGAATCGTCAGAGTCGGGGCTGGAGCAATACGTGGTGCCGTATTTCATCTCCGCCCATCCTGGCTGCGGGTTGGAGGAGGAAGTGGAAATGGCCATGTTCCTGAAGAAAAGGAATATCCGTCCCAGGCAGATCCAGGATTTCATACCGATCCCCATGACCCTGGCCGGGGACGCCTATTATTGCGGCGTAGACCCTATCAGCAACCGGGAAGTGAAAGTGGACAGGGGAGGGCGGGAGAGGAGGCTGCACCGGGCGCTGATCCAGTATTACAAGCCGGAAAACGAAAAAGACCTTCGGGAGGCTCTGCGGAATACCGGGCGGGAGGATTTGATCGGACGTGGCCCCGGCACGCTGGTGAAACCGCATACCGCCGGCCAGGCGCCGCGGGACAGCCGCAAATACGCAAGGAAGAAGTGGGGGAAGGAGTGAGGATTCAAAGCTTCTTTGGAGGGAAGGGATAAAAGGAGGGCTGATAACAAATATAACAATTGACGAAATAATTTGTTTGATAATACTATGAAGCTAGCCGGCGCCAGGCCTGGAGCCTGAAGCATGGATTGTCCCTGAGTTGGGCATATAGCTATAAATTGGAAAACATTAGGTTTTCAGCCAAAAAGTTGGAAAACGGCGAGCGTAGTAACCTTTGCTTTCAATGCGGGGACAGGATATCGCCTCCGTTGGAAGGGTGGGTTTTGTCCGGAGCGCCCTGGATCGGGATGACCCCATGAAGCGCAGCCTGGACATAGACATGTCCGTTCAACCCAATGACTTCACATGTGGCCCCACGTGTCTGCATTCCATTTACAGATATTACGGTGATGATATCTCCCTGGATGACGTGATCTCCGGGGTGACCACCCTGGAAGATGGTGGCGCCATCGCCTCCCATCTGGCCATCCACGCCCTGAAAAAAGGGTATAAGTCGGTAATCTATTCCTACAACATGCAGGTCTTTGATCCCACATGGAAGGATCTTCCACCGGAAAAGCTGTCCGAAAAACTGATCGCCCAAAGAGCGGCCAAGGTTGACGCCAAGCTTTCTGTCGCCACTGATGCGTACCTGGAATTTCTAGCTCTCGGAGGAGTTGTCAGGTTCCAGGATCTGACCCCCGCCCTGATACGAAAATACGTCAAACGGCAGATACCGATCCTCACCGGCCTCTCCTCCACATACTTGTATCAGGCTGTCCGGGAGAGGAGGGTGGATAATGGAGATGACGATATCCGGGGATATCCAGCAGGTCATTTTGTGATCATCCATGGATACAACACGGCCCAGGGGACGGTGATGGTGGCGGATCCCTTCCGGAACAATCCTGCGCTTATGGGGCAGCATTACGAGGTGAATTTATATCGCCTGGTGTGCGCGATAATGTTGGGGATTGTCACTTATGATTCCAACCTGCTGATAATAGAGCCATAATGGAAATATGAAACCTCATAGACGCGATTGTATTAGAGAGCTGGAATCCAGATGAGAACTATCATAGTGGTCAATAAACCATCCCGATGGCCCCTGCAAATCCCCGGTGTCGATATCATCGCAGCCAAGGATTATCTGATGATGGCTGATTTCGGCGAATACAGGGGGATGTCGGTTTTCAACATGTGCCGATCCTACCGGTACCAGAGCTTTGGTTATTACGTATCCCTGCTGGCCGAGGCCAGAGGGCACAGACCATCCCCGTCGGTTTCCACTATCCTGGACATGCGCTCCCAGGCCACGGCCCGAGCCATATCCTGGGAGTTGGAGAGCCTGATAGAAAAAACCCTCGCTCCGATAAAGTCAGACAAGTTCACATTAAGTGTGTATTTTGGCAAAAACATGGCCCAGCGGTATGACCGGCTGTGCGCCAGGATTTTCAACGCTTTCCACGCTCCATTTCTCCAGGCCCAGTTTGTGAAGGGGAAGAAGTGGGCATTGCAGAGTGTGGGGCCCATCGCCGGCGAGGATATCCCCAAAACCCATATCGAGTTCGTCCTGGAGGCGGCCAACGCCTATTTTTCCAAACGGCGCATCCGGGTCGCCCGGCCAAAAAGAACCCGCTACGATCTGGCTATTCTGGTCAATGATCAGGAGCCCTCCCCCCCATCAAATGAAAAAGCGTTGCGCAAGTTCGTCAAGGCGGCGGAAAGGGCGGAATACAGCGCCGAGTTCATTAGCAAGGAGGATTATGGCCGTCTGATCGAGTTCGACGCCCTCTTTATCCGGGAGACCACCGCCGTGAACCACCACACTTTCCGTTTCGCTAAAAGGGCGGAGACGGAAGGGCTGGCCGTAATAGACGATTCCGAATCGATCCTCAAATGCACCAACAAGGTGTTTCTGGCGGAGCTTCTGGAAAAAAGGAAGATACCCGCCCCGAAAACTGTGATCGTGAGCAAGGAGAGCGACCGCTCCTCGGTGTTGAAGCTGAACTTTCCGATGATCCTCAAGCGCCCGGACAGCTCCTTTTCCCAGGGGGTGGTTAAAGTGGACAGCGAAGAGCAACTGGCGGAGCAGTTTACGATCCTGTTCAAATATTCAGATCTTCTGCTGGCCCAGGAGTTCATGCCAACAGATTTTGACTGGAGGGTGGGGATTCTGGACGACCAGGTCCTATACGCATGCCGGTATCACATGGCCGATGGGCACTGGCAGATAATAAACCATACCGCCCAGGGGGACGACCGATATGGGAACGTGGAAAGCGTCCCCGTGCATAAAGCGCCCAAAAGCGTCATCAGCGTCGCCGCCCGCGCGGCCAGATTGATCGGTCACGGGTTCTATGGGGTGGATGTGAAACAGGTGGGGAAGGCGGCGTATGTGGTGGAGGTTAATGACAACCCCAGCATAGACGCAAATGTGGAGGATGAAATTTTAGGTGACAGGCTCTATGACGCTGTGATTTCATCTCTAACCGATCGGATAAAAAAAATAAGAGGAGCGGAACAGCTTTGAATACGGAATATGGCGTTTTCGACGGAGTAGGCGTCGAAATCGAATATATGATTGTGGACCAGAAGACCCTTGATATCCAGCCGGTGGCGGACAAGCTCATCCAGTCTGTCGCTGGAGGCGCCCAATGGGATTATGAAAAAGATGGCGTTGGCTGGTCCAACGAGTTCGTCCTTCACCTGGTGGAGCTAAAGACCCTTCTTCCGGAAAAATCGCTCCATCAGGCGGCCAGAATGCTTCATAACGAAGTGGGCGTGGTCAACGAAATCCTGTCCGGCATGGGCGCCGCCCTGATGCCTGGCGCTGTCCACCCATGGATGAATCCCCTTACCCAGTTGCACCGATGGCCCCATGATTGCCATGAGATATACGACACATATCACAGGATATTCGACAGCCACCAGCACGGCTACGCCAATGTGCAAAGCGTGCATATGAACCTTCCCTTCGACGGGGATGAGCAGTTCGGCAGGCTTTGCGCCGCCACCCGGATGATCCTGCCCCTTATCCCCGCCCTGGCCGCCGCCAGCCCCTTCGCCGATGGGAAATTGACCGGCGCTTTGGATTTTCGAATGATAGCCTATATGAAAAACTCGCAGCAGGTGCCCCAGGTGGCGGGAGACATAATCCCGGAGCCTGTTTTCACCATCGGCGAGTATCACGACAAGGTGCTGGCCCCGCTATACAAGGCAATCGCTCCATTTGATCCGGAGGGGATTATGGCTCATGAATGGCTCAATGCCAGAGGCGCCATCCCCAGGTTCGACCGCTCCGCCCTGGAGATCCGGGTCATCGACGTGCAGGAAAATCCATATATGGACGCGGCGGTGATGGCGGCGGTGCAGGCGGTGATATTGGCCATGGTGGAGGAGCGCTGGATCGATTTTGACCAACAGAAGAAATGGGCCAGCGGGCCTTTGCGGAAGATCCTTATGGACACGGTCAAGAAGGGCGAGGACGCCATTATCACTCTGAACGAGTATATGGAGGCTTTTGGGGTGGAGGCGGAAGAACCCCTGAGCGCCAGTGAATTCTGGCGCGCAATTATCGAAGACGACGCTGTGTCCGCGCGGATTGAGCATGAAGAGGCGGAGCTTTTGGATTTAATCCTGACCGAGGGGACGCTGG
>JAOUPQ010000195.1 GCA_029879765.1 Nitrospinota bacterium
CCTTCGATAGGCCCTCTTGATATACTTCTCTTTCCCGACTATAACGGAGAATATGACATTTAGTGCTACTTGTGGCTATTATGGGCCCGAGACTTTACATTCCAGGGTTACTTGCGTATTTGTACGCCAAGATATACGCTGGACCGGAAATTGAGTCATTTAAGTTGGGCGATGTATCCGAGGTGATAGAAATGAATAGAGATCATGATATTGAGGAGTATGAGCGCACCATTAGGTCAGCATATGACAGCCGTGATTATGATAAGATCGTATCCGTTTCCCATGAATATCTTAGCAGCCATGCTTCTTTGGCCCCTGAAACTCAGGTATATATTAATCATCATTTATGTGTATCCTACTATGTAAATGGTAACACGGAAAGATCTTTGCAATGCGCGAAAGAAGCCTTAACTACAATTAAATGGACAAAGGGTTGCGATATTCGCACTTCCTATGCTATTGCGGTATGTGAAAATTATTATGGCCTAATAACATATTATGAAGATGATAAGTTGGGCATTGAAATTATGAATGCATCAAGAGATAAGTTTGCATATATTGTTGGGAATTATTATTTAGAGAGTGAATATGTCGATGTATATTATTACTTAGGTTCGCTTTTAATGAATACCGAGCCGGGAATAGCAATTGATTATCTAAACAGATTCATAAAAAAATGCCAAGATGACAGCAACATAAATTATTTGCCTGCTCATGGTGATTTGGGATACTCTTATCTTGTGGCTGGCATGCATGACAACGCTGGGGACATGTTTGCAAAGGCGCTTAAAATAGCAAAGAAGATAGGACGTAGCATAGAGGAAACTTACTACGTATATGGCAAGTATTACTATGAGATTGGTGATTTAGATAATAGCTATATGATGCTATCTACAGCACGAAAGCTTTTAAGTGAGTCAGATAAGTATCCCTCAGATGACATTTTGAATATTGAATGTTCTATTGCATTAGGGTGTGTTAAGATGGCTATGGGACATGTGGCAGACGCCAAGGAACTCCTGGTGTCAACTATGAACAACGCCATTAATGATAGTGGCATAGTGGAATGGGGATATTTGAACCTGGGTCATGCATATTTTGAATACAAAGACTATCAAAACGCTATCATATGCTACACGAAGGTAATCAAGTCCGAATATGCATCCGAACAGTACAAACAAGAAGCAAGAGAATATTTAGATTATATAAATAGTGCGCTATTATGATCTGTGCAGTGATAGTATTCATCTTGTACAAGTACAGTAATTACCCTACACCCGGTTTCCAGGATAGCGTGGACTGACACATAAAATAGCTTCAATCCCCTCCATGGGAGGGGCCGGGCGCACCAGCGTCCACAGGGCGGGCGCCTGGTCTTCGGAAGAGACCTGCCATGACATATTAAGATAACTCAACCCCCTCCCGGTGGGAGGGGCCGGACGCGCCAGCGTCCACAGGGTGGGCGACCATAAAACCATCTTTTGTGATTTATCTATGCTACCGCACAGAATTTAGATAAAATACTTGTAGCATACTCTGTATCTCGGTTATTAATGTCTATGGTTGCAACTCAGTTGCACGGCGCCTGGAATGTTGTCGCGCGGTTTGTCTATGCCAGTAAAGGCCATGTGCCCGATTACATGATCAAAGGTGGAGTGACTTATCGAGTCATCAGCGATCACCTGGGCTCGGTACGGCTTGTTGTTAACTCAGCGGATGGCTCAAAAGCCCAACAGATCGACTACGACGAATTCGGGAATATCACGCAAGATACAAATCCCGACTTCCAGCCGTTTGCGTATGTAGGAGGTGTTTTTGACCAACACACCAAGCTCATCCGCTTCGGCGCCAGAGATTATGACGCTCATGCAGGCAGATGGACAAGTAAGGATCCTATTGGGCTTAATGATGACTTGAAACGTTTTTGGATATTCAGGAAATGACGCGATTAATCGTATAGATGCTAGTGGCATGAAATCACGTTATGCTCCTATACTTGATCCTAGCAGTCCAATATGGGACGGCCTTCCTTTTAACCCACCTAGGTCTGGTCCTGATTCACAAAAGCCAATAAATACATGCTCGAAAAAACCAGGTCCTTGTAAATTGAGAGGTAAGTGTGGATATAATTGTGAATGTGATTGGGTACCCAGGGGATTTACTCAGACTTTACGGTGCACTCAACATTGGGAGTGTGTTTGCTTAAACGGATTGAAGCCACCGAGTAAACCGAATACTTTCACGGGAATTGCCACCGGTGGATGGAAATGTGGGAGTGCTCACGGCAAGATAATGGGGGGGGCGGCTTGCTGCGCACCTTTTCCAAACCGCAGATAATCTAACAAATGAATCAATAATATCAATATATTGTGGTGGTTAATATGAGAGTATACCTGTCAGCAATGATTGGATTTTTAGTTGGCTTTTCATTTGTGGCGCACGCTGGTCAAGAGGGAATAGAAAAGAACATATCAAATCTTATATATAAAGGAGCTTACCAAATCAACAAGGATAAGCTGGATGATAACTTTCTGTATCATGTCAGATATAAAGTTGATGTCCCTTATAAAGCTGTAGAGGCAATTCGTTTCTATGAAAATGAAATGGCCAAGTATGAATACGAGTATTTTGATGATGGGTGTGGGATATTTAATATGAATAAGGAGGAATGGTTTCATTATGTAGACTCAGAAAGAGGAATGGTGGAATGGAGGAGCATGCTTGCATGGAGTGATAGGAAGAATTATATATTTACGTTGATTCTACATTATTTTAGCAAAGTCGAGGATCATATTAATAATGATATACTTGGAAAACCCAGTAACAGTGTTTTGTTCGTTGAGTTTTCTCTGGTAGATTATCGTCTTGCGAATAAGGAATTAGCAGCATGCCAGAAGATTGAGAAATCTTGATGTACTTTTGCGAAATGTACAAATACACCCGGTTTCCGGGAAATGTCAGCCTAACCGAGAAAGCAAATCAATCCCCTCCCAGTGGGAGGGGCTGGGCACGGCAGCGTCCACAGGGTGGGTAACCTGAAATATCCTTTCCCTTTCCATACTCACCTGTCCTTCATGGCCCGGTCCATTTCCCGGTTGGCTTCCCGAGATTTCATATCCTCCCGCTTGTCATACAGTTTCTTCCCTTTTCCCAGCCCCACCTCCAGCTTCACCTTGCCTCGGGCGAAGTACAGCTTCAGCGGCAGCAGGGTCAGCCCCTTTTCCTTGATCTGGGCGTACAGTTTGGCGATCTGGCGTCGGTGCATGAGCAGCTTGCGTTCCCGGTCCGGATAGTATGGTTCGAAGGTGTTCTGGTTGGCGTATGGGGATATGTGGCACCCCACCAGCCACGCCTCCCCATCCTTGATGCGCACGTAGCTTTCGTGGATCTGCACTTTCCCCTCCCGAACCGATTTCACCTCGCATCCCTTTAGGGCGATCCCCGCCTCCAGGCTCTCCAGGATGAAGTAGTCGTGGCGGGCCTTGCGGTTCTGGATGCTGGGGGTGGACCGGGCGCGTTTCGGCTCCGCGCCGCCCGATTTGCTCTTGCGGCCCATGGCGCCTCTATCCTCTGGGGCTGGAAGGAGCGCGCACCGGCACTCCTTTGGAAAGCAAGTATTCTTTGGTCTGGGGTATGGTGAATTCTCCGAAGTGGAATATGGAGGCCGCCAGAGCCGCATCCGCCTCCCCCTCCACCAGTCCGTGATAGATATGCTCCAGGTTCCCCACCCCGCCAGAGGCGATGACAGGGATTCCCACCGCCCGGCTCACGGCCCGCGTCAGAGCTATGTCGTACCCCTGCTTTCTTCCATCTTCGTCCATGGATGTGAGCAATATCTCTCCCGCCCCCAGCTCCTCCATCCGCCGGGCCCATTGCACCGTATCCAACCCTGTGTCGTGCCGCCCGCCGTGGGTGTATACGTCCCATCCGCCGTCCGGCCTGCTCTTGGCGTCGATGGCCACGGTGATGCACTGTCGGCCGAACTTCATGGAGGCTTCCCGCACGAATTCCGGGCGCTTGACGGCGGCGGTGTTGATACTGACCTTGTCCGCCCCGGCGCGCAGCAGCCGGTGGATATCCTCCAGCTCCCGCACCCCTCCCCCGACGGTCAGGGGCATGAAAACCTGCTCGGCGGTGTGGGCCACCACCTCCAGGATGATGTCCCGTTTTTCATGGGATGCGGTGATGTCCAAAAACACCAGCTCGTCGGCGCCCTGTTCATCGTAGGCCTTGGCCGCCTCCACCGGGTCCCCCGCGTCCACCAGGTTCACGAACTGCACCCCCTTGACCACACGCCCCTCTTTCACGTCCAGGCAAGGGATAATTCGGCGAAGAAGGGTCATGGCAGGCTCCTTGGGAAGTTCTTTATCGGACCAGGACCAGCGCTTCTTTGAGCGACAGGGCGCCGTCGTAGAGGGCTTTGCCGATAATCATGCCGATGACTCCATATTCTGCCAGTTTTTTCACAGCGATCACATCGTCCAGGCTGGTGACACCGCCGGAGACGATGACGGGGAGGTCCACATTGTTGGCAAAATGCCGAACCCCTTCCACATTGGCCCCGATCAGCATCCCATCGCGGGAGATGTCGGTGTATATGATCCCGGCCACGCCCATTTCGGAAAAACGCTTGCCCAGATCAATAGGGTTCAGATCGGCGGTTTCCAGCCACCCCTTGGTGGCGGGCTTTCCGCTTTTAATATCCAGCCCCACCATGACCCGGCCGGGGAACTGGCTCGCCGCGGCCATGACTATGAGCGGATTCTCAATGGAAACGGTTCCAAAAATCACCTTTTCCACTCCCAGGTCCAGGTATGTGGCGGCCGCCTCCACCGTGCGGATGCCTCCGCCCACCTGCACGGGCGCGCCACAGGTCTTGGCGATTTTTTCGATGATATCGTTGTTGATGGTGATTCCGGCTCGGGCGCCGTCCAGATCCACCAGGTGCAGAGCCTGGGCGCCCTCGTCCACCCACCGATAGGCCATCTCCACCGGGTCGTCAGAATACTCCACCACTTCATCATAATCGCCCTGGCGCAGCCGCACGCACTTGCCGCCCAGGATATCTATAGCGGGATAAATTATCATTTGGTTTTCCAGATTTTCTCCAATATAAAGATGATATGGGAAGCGGGCCAGGATTCCAAGATTAAAGATGAGGGTAGCGGAAGATTTGGCCGGAAGGGGGATAAGAGAACGAAATGGAGCTATGCCCTGCGGTTGGATATCATGGCAATATTCGATAAATACGATTTGGGAGACACCTGGGTCCAAATATGCATCCTTCTTCTTGATCCCATCCCCGAAAACCAAATAAATTCAAGGTTACTCATCTCAAATATTCTTTCTGAATTCTGGAAGGATTACCGGAAAGAGGAGCAGGCAGCGGTCGCGCTTCGTCAGGCCTGGGCGGAGTATAGCGCCATTATGATCATGCTTTTTGGAAGCCGCTCAGGCGGGATGGATACTCGCCCGATTTTGGCGTACATGGCGGCCAGGGTGGGG
Source organism: Nitrospinota bacterium (assembly GCA_029879765.1). Taxonomy (GTDB): domain Bacteria; phylum Nitrospinota_A; class UBA7883; order UBA7883; family UBA7883; genus JAOUMU01. The sequence goes on from JAOUPQ010000195.1 coordinate 5,506, forward strand.
GCCATGCTTTTGAGAATATCGTCGGTGAAATCCTTTATGGTTAGGATTGGGTGGTTGGCCGGGACCATCTGTTCCGGAGAAGTGTAGATGAAAACGGCTCCTTGGCTTTCCTTGCTTCCCTTCATGTTCCCCTCAAGATGTTGGTGGATATGATTAATGGATGCAGGAAACAGCAAACCGGCGCTGATTGGGGGACTTTTTCAACGGCCTGCTAAATATCTACCCAA
>JAOUPQ010000196.1 GCA_029879765.1 Nitrospinota bacterium
GGGATACAAATGGCCGATTCCTTCCGAATCGACATGGATATGAGTCGGTATGGTTCCGGTGACAGTCTTGTCAGGGATGGCCATCCACTGCGGTTCGGTCAGGATCCCCAGATAAGTCTCCGCATTACCGGCCAGGACCTTCACGGTGTGGGCTTTCCCGTAAGTGGTCATGTCCACGGTGTTTCCGGCGATGTACGCCACGTCATCCTGCCGCTCCCGGCTCCACATGTACCGGTCGGACAGTTCATCCAGAATCGAATCCAGCGCCTCTATGGCCACCTTGTTGTCCGAAGCCGAGGCGGTTTCCCCCACGGCCAGGACACCAAGTTCCTGCAGCGCTCCCTCGATTATCGCTTCGCGTTTCATTCGTCAACCGGAGTAGCCGAATACGTGTACCGCTTGAAACTTTTCCGCTGCTGCTTCCCGTCCTTCAGCTCGAACGTCTCCACCCTGGCGTTTTTCAGGACTTCGACATACCTTGCCGGAAGTTTCACAGGGACGCCTCTCTGGACCTGGATGTTGTACCCGTTGACGGAAATATCCACGGGCCCGTTTTCGTTCGGGTCGTCGCTTTGGGATATTTCCACAAGGAACATCGGCTCCTTTTTCGCATTGGCTTTCGCTTCCTCCATCCCCTCTGCCCCTGCGGATGTTTCGTTTCCTTCGGTGGAACTGTCAGTTTCGTTCTTTTTCTTTCTTGGCATGATCTTTCCTTCTGTTATTTGTTAGGGGGAGGGTTACCCCTCCCCGTTACTGGCTTACAGCGCGTCGGTAGCCGCATGCTCGATGCGAACCATCCAAAGCTCCTGCAGGATCTTCGCGGTGAACATCGCTTTCCAGCCGCTTGTTCCCCTCTGGTTCAGGGGGTCAGCCGCGCCGGAGGAGCCCAGAGGCTTCATGATGTTCTCCAGGTTGTGTCCGGCCAGGGGGACCACGCCATAAGCGTCCTTGGCGATGATCAGTGTCCCGTACACGTCGGCGAGTGTCCCGGTAGTGGAAATCATCGTTCCCTTGGCGGCTCCGGCGTCCGCCCACACCTTCTGTTTGGTGGTCATGACGAACCGGATGTTCTTGAAGGCCCCGATCTCCCCTTCCATGATGTTCCCCTGCTGGGCATATTCCTCCACCGACTTGTAGCCGGTGATCCCTTCCAGGTCGGCCTGCCCATCAGGGCCGACTATCCCGATGTAAGCCGGGCGAATCGGAGTGGTCCCGATTCCAGTGGAAGCGTTCAGCTGCTCCCGCACCATCTTGGCGTTCTGCCTGTTAAGGGCGCGGATGGCGGTTTTCAGGACACCCGCGCTCAGGGGAGTGTTGACCGCGTTCCGGGCCGCCCCGTTGGAGTAGACCACGTTGGTCCCCGCCACCAGGATGTCGCGAAGGATTTCGTCAATGGTCTCCGCCGCCTGTTCTCCCAGGATCTTGGCCGCCTCGTTCAGCACTGGATCCTGGTTGACCCACTGCACCACGTCAGACAGCGTGACGAAGTCGCCGTACTGCGCCAGGGTGGCAGTGATATCGGTCTTGGAAAGCTGGCTTCCAGCTGGGGTCACTCCCTCGGTCAGGGGTGTGGTCGCCACAGCCAGGGCGCTATATTTGCGGAACTTGATCTGATCGCCATTCCGCGTCTTGATTGGTCTTTGCTGGCCGAAGAGCGCATACAGCAGATACGGGATAGCCCGCGCCAGCAGCTGTTTGTCATAGTACGCCTGAGTTGCAGGCGGGATTTGAGTGGTGGTGGTAGTCGCCATTTATTATCCTTATCCTCCGCGCATGATCGCCCGGTCTCCCATCCTTGCGAAGTCTTCCAGGCTCATGCTGTTTAATTTTTCGATTTCGGCCTGTTCTGCGTTTGTTGGCGTGGTTGTGGCCTTGCTCCCACGCCCGCCGGTTGGAACCTGCATCCTTGCAAGCTTCCCCTTTTTCTCCTGTTCGGCTGCCTTTTTCCGGGTGGCAGTCTCCGCCTTGATTCTGCTTACCTCCGCAATGGTGACTTCCGGCATCGCCCCCTCACGATCAATAAGCGCCTGTATCCGGTTTCGGAAAGAGGGATCACGGCTCAGCTCATCAAAATCCGGATGAGCGGCCAGAACGGATCCATGCCATGAAGCGTAATTGTCCTGCTGGTTCGCCGACAGCGCTTCTGGTTCTGGCTCTTCCTGTGATTGTGGGATGGCTTTTCGGAGCTTTTCCTCCACGATATGAGCGACGCCTTCCTCCAGCCCATCGATCTCGTCAAGAATGGCCGGTTTGGGCAACTTGCTCTTCGCTTCCTCGGCTTCCTTTTTCAGCCGGGCCGCTTCCTGGGCTTTCTGTGTTGCGAACCTGTGATTGTCCTCGGCGATTTTCTTCTGTCTGGCCAATTCCGCCTTCAGCCGTTCAACCTCCGATTCCTCATCAGCTGCGGGTTCATCATCCCCGGTCTCTTCGCCTGGCTCCTCTTCTGGCTCATCCGTGGTAATGGGCTCGTCTACGGTCTCCGCCGGAGAGTCGGTATTCCCCTTATCTTCGGTAATGGATTCCTCTTCCTGCTCCGCCACGTACTCGTCCAGAGTCGCTCCCTTATCGAAAGCCTTCTCCGCCTTGTCATACTCTTTCTGGTAATCAGAATCTCTCATGGTCTCCTTCCTGGGGCCGGTCATTCCGGTAATCCCAATTCATCCACCGAGTCCGCATTGTTCGCGGATAGTTCGGCTTGGTTTATATCTCCAAGAAGCGATTCCGGGAGGGCCAGCATGTATTCCAGCTCCTTAATCCGTCCTCGCGTCTCTTCACAATCCTTCTCTACAAGCTTCCTGATCAGTTCCGCCCGTCGTTTTTCCAGCTCACCCCCGATCGCCGCCATTGCGCGGCTCCATCGATTGCGCCTGTCCTTCTGCTGATCAAGCCGGTCCAATGCCCCCTCCTTGCTCCATGACCGGTTGTGGTTCAGGAGCCAAAGCCTGTCCCTGTTGCATCGCCTGCATCTTCTGCGCCTGGTCCATTGCCTCCGCTGTCATCCTTTCGATATCCTCGTCGGTATAAACCGGGCTGGTTAATCCCGTGTCTCCGGCGGCCCATATCTGTTCCACCAGTTCCCGCAGGTCAACAAACTGGGCCAGCTGCTGGTTCCCGGCGACAATGTTCAAAAAGCCCTGGAGTTTGTTCATCAGCACTTCCTTGGCCATCAGGGTCTTGGCTCCGGTGGCTTTCCATTGCACATAGTCCAGGGAACCTTGGTCCTTCCAGTGCATCTGTATGGCCATCCACCTGCCAGCCGTGTCCTTGTCATGCATCGCCGCCACGGTCGCAGGATCCAGAAACTCCAGGTTCCACTTGATCAGGTCCTGGATACACGGTTCCACCCACTGGCTGTCGATATGAAGCAGGACTCCTTTCAAGGGGAGGCTTCCCGCGTTCATGATCATGCTGATCCCTGTGGCGGTCTGGTTCAGGCTCTTCGAATCGTTGCCCGTTGTGTATTTGCTTATTCCGGTATCGTCATCGGAAAACCTCTCGGCGATTTCCACGACCTTTTCCCACCCGTCGGTAACGTCCGGAATCAGGTGCACCTGGAATCCCGCCTTTATCTCTTCTGGCGAGGCGGTGTCTTCCAGTTCAAAGACCTTCCCAGTGCGAAGCTTGAAGTCTTCGTGTCCCTTGAAAAGCTTTCGTTTCACGGCAATGACAGGATGCAGAGCCCTTCCTTTCCCTTCCAGGTACAGGCGGAACGCTGCGTTTATGATCTTCTGAACCGGCATGTTGTTCTCTGCGATCCCCACCCCCCAGAACTCATCATCACCAGCTTCGTAGATTGCGCGATTGATGGGGCGGCGCGAATACGGGCTTCTCTCCGCCCGCACCACGATTCCGCCTATCATCACCACAAAAGCCTCCGCCATTCCGTCAGGATCTTCATCCTCACCCTCCGGGGCGCTGACTTCCGGTTTCGGGTTCTTGTCGCATCCGCACCCGCCACCATTTGCGGGCGCCTTTGCAGGGGCCATATGCTCGGTGGTCTCCTCCCCGGCGGATTCCATCTCTTCATGTTCGGAAGGCTCCCCGGCTTCATCCTTCAATCCATCCATTCCCGGGTCATCAACAGGGTCCGCGCCTTCCCGCTCCCACTCTTGCAAAAGCGCAGCAGGTACCCGTCCGAAATATTTGGCCACCTGGGCAGTCCCTCCCTCGGAAAAGTACCGGCTATACATGGCCCGCAGATCATCAGCCTGGTTCGATCCCTCGGCCTTTCGCGCCAGGTCCAGCCGCTTTACCTCGGCAATATTCCTGTACGCAGGGTCGGATTCCCATTCCGTGACTTCAGAACTGTGGGGAGAGAGATACGAGACAAAGAATATTCCGTCCCCGCGCTGGACGCATTTTGCGTCCGGATCCGGATATACATCCAGCGTCCTGATAAACTCGAAATAAGGTTCCGGGTATTCGTGGGGTGCGCTTTGCAGGGTACCGCCGACGCCCTTATTGGTATTGCTTATTTTTTTTGTCCGGACGAATGGACCGGCGATAAACGCTGTCCCGTAAATCGCCAGGGAATACACCCCCTTGTGTAGCGCTTTTGAGAACCCTCCATCCTCAAGTTGCCGACGGACGATCTTTTCCAGCGCGTCGCTCCACTGCACCAGCTCATTCTTGCTGGGAGTGGTATCGAAGGGCAGCTTGTCCCCGTTCCCGAAAAGTGAATCCAGGATCTTGGCCGCCGCGCTGCGTATCTTGTTTCGGGTTGATCCGACGAATATGTTTTTAGCCTTGGTGGATTTGGCCTGACCAGTTCCCTGGTGATCGTCATCGCGGGGAATCCGCATATAATCTGCATAGCAGTCCAGCATTACGTTTTCAGCTGGCTTTCGCGCCTCCTGCCACCTCTTGAACAGGTCCTGCATGTGGTTGGTCAGCGATCCGCTTCCCGGCGCCAGTCTGTCGATTACCTCTTTGCACATTACCAGTACGCTCCATCATCACCAGATTGCAACGGCGCCAATGGAGCCATCTGGACCGGCGCAACCATCGCATTCCTCAACCCCGCCACCAGATACCGTGTCCCGTCCATCAGGTGGTCATCGACCTTAACGACTTTCCCCTTTTCGTCCCGGTGATACAGCCGGAACTCCTTCAGCCAATTCAGGCAGGAACTGAAAACTTTCATCCGGCCTGTGGAAAGCCTGGTCCAAACTTCATAAATCCCGGCCTCCACGGCATTGTCCGCCGGTATAAGGTTCAATCCTTCCTCCCGATACATTTTCAGCAGTTGATTGCCATCGGCCTGGTTCCGTCCCCTGGCCGCCGGATCGATCATTCCTGGGATCCACGCGCCACGGGACTTTATTGCGCTGGCGTGAATTGGAGGCTGGGCCTCGCCCATGTAGTGTTCGGAGTAGATGTATAGAATGTCCGCTTCCCGATCCCACGCTCCCCAGGGCACTGCCGTCCGGTTCCAGCCCACGTCCATGCCATAGATGCGCGGCCAGTGGGCGGGAATCTTTATCGGATCGATCACGAACACCTCTTCGGAAACCGGGTATATCTGCCCGGAACCGAGGGAGGGAATTCCCTTTTTCCTCGCGTCCCTCTGGTGCGGGGGAATCGCTCCCCACAAGGTATTCTTCATGACGTCGGTCAGGTGAGGCGCATCATCCCATGTAGCCTGCGTCACGGCCTGGCCAATGGCGTCCTTGTCCGGATCGATGAACCGCTTTACCACGGCGGACATGCCGCGCAACGGCGTG
>JAOUPQ010000197.1 GCA_029879765.1 Nitrospinota bacterium
CAGCCTTGGCGAATCTTTCCACCATGGCTGGCAGAAACCGGGGGGCAACGTCCTTGTGGACCAGCAGAGTCTCCGCCGCGTTGCACACCGAGGGACGATGGACCTTGGAATTGAAGGCGATCTCCGAGGCCATGGCCAGATCCGCCATCTTGTCCACATACACATGGCACACGCCGGCGTCGTGCTTCACCACAGGGATGGAGGAGGTTTCCGACACGTACTTGATAAACGCTGTCCCCCCCCTGGGGATGATGATGTCTATCAGGTGGTCCATCTTGAGCATGGCCGCCACAGCTTCCCTGTCCGCGATGGGGATAATGGTGATTCCCCCTTCCGGGGCGCCTTCGGCCTGGGCCGCCCTGGATATCACGTCCGCCACCGCCAGGTTGGAGTTTATCGCCTCGGACCCGCCGCGCAACACCACGGCGTTGCCAGACTTGAAGCAGAGCGCCGCCGCGTCCGATGTGACATTGGGGCGCGATTCGTATATGAAGCCCACCAGCCCGATAGGCACGCGCATCCGGCCCACGGATATGCCGCTGGGCCTGCGGCGCATGTCGGACACCTCCCCCACCGGGTCTGGAAGCTGGGCGATATCCCGGACTCCATCGGCCATTCCTTTTATTCTTTTGTCATCCAGCAATAGCCTGTCCAGCACCGCCGACGACAATCCCGCCGCGCGGCCAGCTTCCATATCCCTGGCGTTGGCTTGCTGGATCGCCTCTTTTTGCGTCTCCAGCTCATTGGCCATCCTCAATAGTATGGCGTTCTTTCTCTCCGTGGAAAGCAGCGCCACCTTCCGGCCCGCATCCCTGGCGCGCTTCACCAGCGCTTCGGTCTCTTCAAATATTCCCATACAATAGCCATGAAAAAGTTAATTTCGCCTCTTCCTACAAGTTATCAAATATAGGGGGAATTGGGAAGGGAGGTTTGCTGTCGATTCACACTTGCAGATGGGGAAAGGGAAGCTGTGTGGTGATCGGTTATTTCAACAGCACCATATCGTCCCGGTGCATCACTTCGTCGTAGAACTTGTATCCAAGAACATTCTCTATCTCGCTGGATCTGCATCCCTTGATCTTTTCCATCTCGTGGGAGTGATAGTTCATAAGCCCCTTGCCGAACACGGCGCCATCCGGGCCCTTCACCTCCACCGCCTCGCCGGACTCGAAATCCCCCTCCACAGCCACCACACCGGAGGCCAGCAGGCTTTTCCCCTTTTCCAGCAGGGCCTTTTTTGCCCCATCATCCACCACTATGGCGCCATAGGTTTTGAGGGTGAACTCTATCCAGTGCTTTTTGCTGCTCATCGGGTCGTCGTGGGGGAAAAAGAAAGTTCCGATGTCCCTCCCTTCGATCACATCCTTGAGCCCCTCTTCGCTGGCGCCGGGCAGGATGATGGTGGACGCGCCAAACCGCGACGCCTCTTTGGCGGCCCGCACTTTGCTGGCCATCCCGCCCAGCCCCGTGCGGCTGGAGGAATCCCCCGCCACGGCGAATATCCCTTCGTCCACCTCCTCCACATACTCGATTTTCTTCGCGCTCTTGTCCAGCCTCGGGTCGGCGGAGTACAGCCCGTCCACATCCGATAGAATCGCCAGCAGATCCGCTTCCATCAGGTTGGTGACCCTGGCGGACAAGGTGTCGTTATCGCCGAATTTTATCTCGTGCACCGCCACGGTGTCGTTCTCGTTGATAATCGGTATGACGTCAAAATCGAACAGCGAGTTTATGGTATTTCGGGAATTCAGAAACCTGCGGCGATTGGCCATATCGTCATGGGTCAACAAGACCTGCCCGACTTTAAGACCATGGGGCCCGAAGCACTTGGCCCAAAGGGAAATCAGCCTCCCCTGCCCCACCGCCGCGGCGGCCTGCTGCACGGGGATGGGCAGCCCCCTGCGCGGCAAACCCAGGGCTTTGGCCCCCAGGGAGACCGAACCGGAACTGACCACCGCCACCTTGCGCCCGCTGTTGGTGAGCCTGGCCACATGGTCGGCGATGCGCGAAACCACATTTTCGTCCAGGTCCTCATACTTCTCGCCGGTGAGCACACCGCTGCCCACCTTCACCACTATACGCCTGGCCTCCGCCAGCAGAACTCGGCGGCGCTCTGTTTTTTCGTTCGTCATGCTCCGCAGAACTCGACCAGCTTGTCCAGTTTCGCCTGGGCGGCGCCGGAGTCTATCGACTCCGTGGCCATGAGGATTCCGTCATGCATGGTGGTGGCCTTGCCGGAAACCATGATCGCCGCCGCAGCGTTTAGCAGTACCACGTCTCTGGGGGCGCCTTTTTTCCCGGACAGCACATCGCGCAATATGGCGGCGTTCTGGACCGCGTCCCCCCCTTTGATCTCGTCGATAGACCGGGGATAGAGCCCATAATCCTCCGGCTGGATGGTGAAGTTTTCCACTATTCCGTTGTTGAAGGATGAAACGGTGGTGTGGCCGGTGATGGTTATCTCGTCCAGTCCGTCAGAACCATGAACCACCATCACGTGGCGGCTTCCCAGCCGTCCCAGCACTCTGGCGATAGGCTCCACCAGAGCGTCCGAATATACCCCCACCACCTGCGCCTTGGCGCCCGCAGGATTGGTCAGCGGGCCGAGGATATTGAACACTGTGCGGATGCCGATCTCGCGGCGGGGGCCGATGGCGTATTTCATGGCCCCGTGCATCAGCGGGGCGAAAAGAAACCCGATCCCCACCTGCGCCAGGCACTCCTCCACACGGCTCACCTCCGCCTGGATATTCACCCCCAGCGCCGCCAGCACATCCGCCGAGCCGGACTTGGAGGAAACCGCCTTGTTGCCATGCTTTGCCACGGTGATCCCCGCGCCGGAGGTTACAAAGGCCGATGTCGTGGATATGTTGAAGGTCCCCGAATCGTCGCCACCGGTGCCGCAGGTGTCCACCACAGGCTCCGGCCCAGGGATTATCTTTACCGATTTTTCCCGCATCACCCTGGCCGCGCCGGAAATCTCGTCCACCGTCTCCCCCTTCAGGCGCAGCGCAGTCAGAAACGAGCCAATCTGCGCCTCGGACGCTCCGCCAGTCATGATCTCCTCCATCACCTGGACCATCTCCGCCTCTTCCAGGTTCTGGCACCACACCAGCTTGCCAATCGCCTCCTTTATCATTCTCTCCCCCTCATAGTTTCAGAAAGTTTTTCAGAATATCCTTTCCATGCTCGCAGATTATCGACTCCGGGTGGAACTGCACCCCTTCCACAGGGGCGCTTTTGTGCCGTATCCCCATGATGTCGCCATCCGCCGCCCTGGCGGTGATCTGGAACTGATCGGGCAGGCTGGCCTCTTCCACCACCAGGGAGTGATATCGCGTGGCCAGAAAATTTTGCGGCAGGTTGGCGAACACCCCCTGTCCGTCATGCTCAATCGGGCTGGTTTTGCCGTGCATAAGCTGCCTGGCCTTGATTATCCTGGCGCCAAAGGCCGCAGCCATCGACTGGTGGCCCAAACAAACCCCCAGCATAGGTGTCTTGCCGGTCAGCTTGCGCACAAGCTCCATGCATATCCCCGCCTCGTTGGGTGTCTTCGGCCCCGGGGATATGACTATCCGCTCCGGATTCATCTTTTCCACCTGTTCCACAGTGAGGGCGTCGTTGCGCGCCACTTCCACCTGCTGGCCCAACTCAATCAGGTACTGGGCCAGGTTATAGGTGAACGAATCGTAATTGTCTATTAAAAGCAACATGGTTTCCGTCTTCTTTCGATCCGCATAGTATAGGGCCAACCGGGAGCGGAAAGGAAGAGGGGTTTGGGATGATTTTTCACCTTCTCCCCCCCTTCTCCCGAATTACACTGGGAATAAACTGACGCCTGCTGATATAATCGCCATTCCCATAAAACAGGAGCTAGCTATATGATCAAGTTTTCTTTCAAACCGGTTTCCATTGGAATCATCTTCGCTCTGGGCGCGTTGCTGGCAGGAATGCTGCACGGCATGGCCTTTGGCGCAAAGGAAGACGCCATCATCGATATGTTCAAGAAAAACGCCCAGGCCACATTCGTCGGTCAGCCGGACGAAGTGACAAAAGCCACCGAAGGCGCCTGGAAATATCTTAAGCGAGCCCATTACCATTTCATGGGTTTAGGCGCCATGGCCGCAGCCCTGTGCATGTTCGCCGGAGCAGCCAGAGCCAGCGACAAGGTAAAGATGGTGGCTTCCACTCTGGTGGGGTTCGGGTCCTTCGTCTATCCGCTGCATTTCACCCTGTCAGCTTTCAAGGCAAGCCATATCGGCAAACATGCGGGTCATGAAGCTTATGCCCTGGTGGCCCAGGCTGGCGCGGGGACAAGTTTACTGGGCCTGCTGGCCATGATCGCCATCGCGTTCATGTGGATGTGGTCGGGAGACAAAGAAACAGCCCGGGATTGATCCTCCTCCCGGAAACGATACTCTCTGATTCCGCCTTACAGGGGGCGCCAGACCGGCGCCTCTTTTTTTTCCCCTGCCAGCTTGAATGAATTATCCCAAGGCCAATATCAGATGTATCAGATCAATTGTTTGTAAGCTTTCAGCAAGCGAAGGGTGATGGGCCCGGCCTTGCCGAAATCAATCCATCCCTCCACCGACGATATGGGCATAATCTCGATCAATGAGTTGGTGGCGAAGGCTTCTTGCGCCCCAGCCAGATCACTCATCAGGTATTTCCCCTCCACCGTTTCCAGCCCCTCCTTCTTCGCCAGGGCTATCACCTTTTTTCGAGTAACGCCCGCCAGGATCCCGCAGTCGAGGGAGGGGGTGCGCAGAATCCCCCCTGTCACCCAGAAGATATTTGACGCCTGCAGCGAAGCTATATGCTCCGTCCGGGTCAGGGAGAGCGCTTCATCCGCCCCAAGCTTCACTGCGTAATCGGTGGCCATCACCCTGTCCAGCGCGCTCACGCTTTTGATCCCGCGCAATGGATTGTCAGGATCCACCCTGTATGGGGAGAGAAGTACCTTATACCCCCCCTCCTCTCTTTTCTTTTCCGGCATTTCATATTGGCGAGCCGAAAGATACCACCATGCTTTGGCCGTGCCCACGCTGGAGTATCCCCTGGGTCCGGGCCCACGGGTCACTGTCAGCCGGGCCACGCCGCGGGACACATTGTTGGCGCGAGCAAGATCGGAAATGGCGTAGGCCACCTTTTTCTCATCCACCGGCATGGTCAGGCCGATCAGGTCCGCCCCTCGCCCCATTCGCTCCATATGCGCCCCCAGCAGGAAAGCGGACCCGCCATAGAGGGGGATAGTCTCGAACAGTCCATCGCCCACAGTGAATCCACGATCATCCAGGGGAACCCGCAAATCATCGGTAACCATTCCATTGATCACCACCTTCTGCATCGTCACGACACCACCTCAATAAGGGCCTTGGCCTTGTCCAGAGTCTCCTGATATTCCTCCGCCGGATCGGAGGAATAGGTTATCCCTCCCCCGGCATGGAAGATTATTTTACCACCAGCGCGGATCATTGTCCGAATGGTTACGTTTGTATCCATATCACCATTGAATCCGATATACCCCATGGCTCCGCAATAGGCCCCCCGGGGATCCGGCTCCATTTCATCTATAATCTCCATGGCTCGTATTTTGGGCGCCCCGGTCACCGACCCTCCGGGAAACACACTCTTCAACAGATCCACCGCCCCCAGCCCGGGGCGCAGCCTCCCTCTCACAGTGGAAACCAGGTGGAACACGGTGGGATGCTCCTCC
>JAOUPQ010000198.1 GCA_029879765.1 Nitrospinota bacterium
GGAAAAATGCTCCAACACCTGCGAAAGCTCGCCGTTGATGCGGGATGTGGCGTTTTTCAGTTTTTCATATGTGATGGAGGGGGAGAGGTTTCGCGCGTAGGATTCCCCATATTCCTCCATGGCCCTCAGGACTCCCAGCAGGACATGGGAGGGGAACACCTTCCGGCCTCCGGCCTCTTCCATGGCAAAGTCGAGGCTCCGCTTGACCTTGTCCTCCAGCGGCGGGCCCACCAGCCATTTCCCCTCGTCGCTGCCATGGCTTCCATGGTCCACATGCTCCAGCATTTCCGGATCCATGCCCAGGCGCTCCAATCCCTGATAGGAGATTTCGTCCAGGTTTTCAAGGAGGACAAGAAAGAGGATTTTCAGGCCGCATTTTTCCGCGCCCAGGCTTTTCGCCCTTTCCCTGGCGGCGGCCAGGGCCATCCGCACTTCTTCAGAAAACTCACCACGCATGGTATCACCTTTCATTATAATATTAGCATGAAAACCATCGTATGAGCCTGGCGAAGATAGGTTAAGGGAATATTTTCATGGCAAGTCGTCCGGAAGAGTGCAGATCACCCAGGAAGCGTCTTTTCGGGCAATCATCATTTAGTCTCCAGCTCCTTGTTGACTATCAGCCGCACTTTCTTGAGATTGGAGATTCCCGTGCGGTTTAGCGCGCTGGCGGCGGCGCAGGTTTTCAAGGAGAGCATCCCCAGGAGCAGATGCTCTGTTCCTATATAGTTATGCCCCATCTCCTTGGCCTCTTTTTCGGCGCTGTCAATCATCGTTTTGGCGTCCAGGCTAAGATGAGGCGTGGCCCCATCCATCGGTTTTTCCTTTCCCGGGGGGGTTATCTCCCTGATGACCTTCTGCAGCAGCCGCACATCCGAACCCAGCTTTATCAACACTCTGGATGCGGGGCACTCCAGGTTTCTCAACATCCCGAGCAATATGTGCTCCGTGCCGACACTGTCATTCCATTTTTCCCGGGCGTCCTCTTTTGCATGGACCAGGGCCTTGGAGGCGTCCTCGTTGAGCATGGCCAGGATTGTTTTTCTTTTCTTGGTGGATTCAATTTCGCTCCGAATCTCTTCCCGCAGCTTGGCCGGATCGTCGAATCCTATATTCCCGAAAGCCTTGGAGGCGTCTGTCTTCGGTTCGGACAACATCCCCAGCAGAAGATGTTCCTGCCCAATATTCTCCTCCCCCAGTTCCTTGGCGATTTCCACGCTTTTCTCCAGCGATTTTTTGGCCAATTCGGAAAACGGGACGTCTGGCTTGGCCTCGTCCATGGGAACGTTCTTGTGCAGCATTGTCTCCACCTGCTCCACAAGCTTGCGCAGATCCATCTTCAGGCGCCTGAAAAGTCCCGCATTGACCTCTCCCGGGGCCTGGAGCAGACCGAACATAATATGCTCAGTTCCCAGAAATTCATGTTTTTCGCGGGCCGCGGCTTCCTGGCCCAGAATCAGCGCCCTTTGAGCGCCTTCGTTGAATTTTTCAAACATGTTTTCTCGATGTCAGCCCATGAGGCCACAACCCGGGGCGGCAAAGCCGCTCCTGGCGCAAAAGCCCCATTTTCGGTAAAATATATTTTCCCATTTATTCGGCCCAGTTCCTTCGGACTCCTTGAATACCTTTTCGAGGTACTGCAAGTTTAACACATCGGCTTTCACCTTTGCGCCGCCAGAACCATTAATATTTCCTCTTTAAGATCCCCGACATCTCTCAGCCCCGTTTCTTTCAGGGTCATGGCGGCTTTTGAGCCTTCGACTCCCATAATTCCCAACAGAAAGTGTTCCGGCCCTATATATTTGTGTTTCATCGATTCGGAAGCCTCCACGGCGCCATCCATGACCTTTTTCGTCTCATCGCTAAAGGAGAGCCCTTCGCTTTTTTCCTTTTTGCCGGAAAACTCCTTCACCGCCCGGGTTACCTGCGCTTTCAAGGTTTTCAGGTCGACCTTGAGCCGCAAAAGGGCCGCCATGGGCACCGACCCGGGGTGGTTGATGATTGCCATGAGAATATGCATAGGTTCTATATGTTCGCTGTTGTTCTTTTCCGCCTCTTCCCTGGCGTTGATTATTACCGTGGAAGCCAGATCGTTGAAAAGCCTCATCATGGCGCGGCGCTTTTGGATCTTACCGATGTAGCTGTCCAGTTGGGTCTTCATCTCCCCGTTTCGATCTCCTGAAACGGTTTTCAATATCCTGTACGCCAGGTTCTTCTCCACATTCAATATCCCCAGCATCAGGTGCTCCGGCCCGATCTCCGCCACTCCTGCCGACTCCGATACTTTGGCCGCGGCCTGGAACACCTCCTTGGCGTTCTTTGCGTATGGAAGGTCTTTCTTCACCCCTTCGGCGGAACCGGAAGGAAGGTTGCTCATTATTTCCTGGCAAAGGGTGGCGGGCTTAACACCCATGTTATCAAAAACTTCAACCAATGGAGCGCTTGGATGCGCCAACACTCCCAGCAGAATATGCTCGGCCCCCAGTTCTTCTGCCTGCATCTTGAACGCCCTGGAATGAGCGGACGTCATAGCTTTTCTGGCTTCTTCGTTCAGCTTGATATTCATGTTCGAAATGCTCGAAATTCCTGCTTATCGTTTCCTTTTTTCCAGACTGAAACAGCAAAAAAACTAAAATTGCCGCTATCCCCGATAATTACCACAAAAACCCACAGAGGCGGCTTCTGCCCGACGGAATCCGGCCCATTCCGCACAATGAACCATGTTAACCTGTATCCGGCAAATTATCAATAAGATAAGAACTGTTTATGGCGTTTTATGGCATCATTCATTTCAATCCGCCATGGATTGCGCTTCCATGATCGCTCCATCCCTGATACGCGTTGTCCTGCTCATCCTTGCCGCCAGATCCATGTTGTGAGTGACAATCACAAAAGTCTGGTTATTTTCCCGATTCAAACGGAACAATAACTCCACGATCTCTTCCCCGGTGGTGGTGTCCAGATTCCCCGTGGGCTCATCGGCCAGCACCAGCGCAGGCTCGTTCACCAGCGCCCTGGCTATGGCCACCCTCTGCTGTTCCCCGCCGGATAACTTGCCGGGGCGGTGGTTTAATCTTTTCGAAAGACCCATGGCCTTCAGGCTTTCCCGGGCGGACTCCAGGGAGTGGCGTTTCGACTTCCCTGCGATCATCCCGGCTATGGCCACATTTTCCTCGGCGGTGAACTCTGGCAGAAGGTTGCTGGACTGGAACACAAAACCGACCTTCCTGGAGCGGAACAGGGCCAGCTCGGCCTCCTGCAGTTTAAAAATGTCCACTCCTTCATAAAGCACCGTGCCCCCCGTGGGCCTGTCCAAAGCCCCCAGAAGCTGCAACAGAGTGCTTTTCCCGGCCCCGGAGGAACCCACAATCCCCAGCACCTCCCCCCGCCGCACCGAAAGATCCACCTCCCCCAGCGCAACCACAACTCTCCCTTCCAGGGTGAACCGGCGGCTCAGCCCTATTGCCTCGACTATGATTTCTTCTTCCATGCTGGCCCGATTTCCTCTGTAAACCTATATGGTTCCGCGCATTTTCTTCGTCAATTCATAAAGCTTCGGCCCCAGGCTGACCTTATATTCATGAGGATTGAGCAGCCGACGCATGGTGGGATGCAGACATGCCATCTGGCTTTTCACCCTGGCTCGTATCGCCGCCATCCCAGGGCGCGGGGCCACCACCTGGCCTCCTTTCATCACCGGAGCCAGCATTGGCTCCACCCGGGCCACATCTTCATACACCTTATAGGCGCTGTCTATGACCGGATGCACTCCCCGGACAGGTTGTGTGAAATCGGGGGGAAAATCCTCCAGCTCCATCATGTCGGCCACCATCTCCCCTTTCCTGTCATACAGCCGATACACCTGTTTCACTCCGGGAAGGGTGGATTTTTTTAGCCCTTCCGCCTTCTTCATGGTCATCCGCCACTGCCCTTGCTCATCCATTATGGCCGCCATCTTATAAACCCCCGTCAGGGAGGGATCCCCATCGGCGGTCACCAGCCGGGTTCCCACTCCGTAGGCGTTGATTTTCGCCCCCTGGATTCTCAAGTCATGGATTATATGCTCATCCAGCTCGCTGGAGCACATTATATCCACATATTCCAGCCCCGCCTCGTCCAGCATGCGTCTTGTCTCCATGGACAAAAAGGCCAGATCCCCGCTGTCCAGCCGAACGCCGATCAGCTTTTCCCCACGGCTCTCCATCTCGTGGGCCACCTTTATGGCGTTGGGAACGCCGCTGTTCAAAGTGTCGTATGTATCCACCAGCAATACGGCGTTGGCCGGATACAGCTCCACGAATTTCCTGAAGGCCGCCAGTTCGTCGGAAAAAGCGGTGACCCAGGCATGGGCGTGGGTGCCTCTGGCGGGGATGCCCAGCGCCCGGGCGGCGGCCACGTTGGAGGTGGCGGCGCACCCGCCGATATACGCGGCGCGGGTGGCGCTCATGGCCCCGTCGAAGCCCTGAGCCCGGCGCAGGCCAAACTCCATGACGTTGCCCTCCCCCGCTTCCTGGCATATCCTGGCGGACTTGGTGGCCACCAGGGTCTGGAAATTGATAATGTTCAGCAATGCGCTCTCCACCAGCTGCAACTGGTCCAGAGAGCCGGAAATGCGGACGAATGGCGCCAGGGGGAAGACCACCGTCCCCTCCGGAGCAGCCCACACATCCCCCGTGAATCTCATCCCGGCCAGGTACTCCAGAAACTCCGGATTAAAATTCCCGCTCTGCTGAAGATAATCAAGATCCTCTTCGGAAAACCGCAGACCTTCCAGGAAGCCGATAGCGTCATCAAGCCCTGCGGCGATGGTGAATCCACCATTGAAAGGATGGCGCCGGAAGAAGATATCAAAGCAGGCCTGGCGGGCGTTCAGTCCGGAGGAATGATACCCCTGCATCATGGTAAGCTGATAATAATCGGTCAGCAGAGGCGATAGCCGTTTCATATCTTCATTCTCCATATCCACCCGGCCCCCATCGGCTTTCGGAATCAACCGTCATGTTCCTCCCCCGAGGCCCCGTATAGTCATCGATCGTAGCACAACCGGGCCTGCGCTTTTCATGCCCCTTTCATCTTTTATATTTTTCCCGCGTCCACCAAGCGAAAATCTGGCCATAATCGTGTATGATTTATCGGTTCCTCTACTGCAAACATTGATTCTGTATTTCACACAAGCAAGCTGATTTTGAAAAACAACCTGATACGTAAAATCAACGTAAGCTCAAAGAAGCTTTACCTCTCCGGTGGCGAGATGTTCAGCCGGGTCGGCGCCCGCCTGGCCGGGAACAGGTTCTACTGCCTGGCCCTGGAGGGGAAGGGAACCACAGATATCTGTGTAAATTCCGACATGACCATATCCTGCAATTGCCGCGACTATGACGGGACCGGGATAATCGGCGACCTGGAAAAAGAGAGCTGGGAAGATGTGTTCGCCACGGGTGGCGCCCGCAGGTTCCGCCAGGCGCTGGCGCAGGGGCGGTTTCCCACCCCCCACTGCCTCCGATGCCGCCAGTTGCGCTCCGCCCCAAGGGAGGAGGTGGAAAAGCGTCTGGAGTCATACAGCCTTTCCCCGCCTGGAATAATGGTGGAGAACACCGCCGGATGCAATTACTCGTGCATCGGCTGCGCCAACGCCGAAATGCTGAATACCCGGAAAAAGCTCTCCATGTCCCCCGAAGA
>JAOUPQ010000030.1 GCA_029879765.1 Nitrospinota bacterium
GGCTGCGCGGAGGCCACTCTGGCCGAGCAGGAAGATGTGGTTAAGGCCACCGGCGCCCCTGTGGGATTCGCCGGAGCTGTTGGTCTGGCTATCCCGGTGGTGGCCGACAACTGGACCCGGAACATGGTGAACGCCGTCACCGGCGCCAACAAGGCGGACACCCATCTGGTCAACGTCAACCCGGAGCGGGACTTCCCCCAGAGTACCGAATGGGCGGATATCCGCCAGCCTCTGGAGGGCGACCCCTGCCCCGAGTGCGCCGCCGCCTTGGGGCTTGCCAGGGGGATCGAGGTGGGGCATATCTTCAAGCTGGGGACCAAATATTCCCAGTCGATGCGGGCCACCTTCCTGGACGCCGAGGGGAAGGAAAAGATGATGATAATGGGCTGCTTCGGCATCGGAGTGGGGCGCACCGCCGCCGCGGCCATAGAGCAGAACCACGACGAGGCGGGGATCAAGTGGCCCATGGCCATCACTCCGTTCAAGGTGATCGTGCTGCCGTTGAACGCCAACGACGAAGCGGTGATGGAAGTGGCGGAAAGCCTGTATCGCAACCTTAATGACAGCGGCCTGGAGCCGATATTGGACGACAGGGACGCCCGGGCGGGAGTGAAGTTCAAAGACGCCGATCTCATCGGCATCCCACTGCAGGTGATCGTGGGGAAAAAAGGAGTGGAGCAGGGGAAGGCGGAGATCAAGATCCGCGCCACAGGGGAGAAGATGATGGTGGATATCGCCGAGACTCCCAGCCATGTGGCCGACCTGGTGAAAAAACTCACTTCGTGATCGTCATGGGTGGAGGGGATCTTCTGAAGTCTGGCTGGAATCAGATATAGCGGAGGGACTGGATTATCTGTCGGGATAGCGGCGACGGCCAAGCTCTTTTGCCAGTATATCCGCTTTCTTCTCCACAGCTTTCGCTTCTGCGTCCAGCCCGGCTTTTCTCGCCACATCGGCGTACTGGCGGAAAGTCGCCTGGGCGGGGACCAGGATTTGGGCGCTGGTATTCTCCGGGTGGTTGAGGTCGATGCCGAATTCAGCCTCGTAACTTGTCCATTCCCTGTATACTCCGGTGGCGGTTTCCCAGTCATCGCTGGCCATGGCCTCTTTTATTCTGGGCAGAAAGCTGACCGCAGCCGCGTTGGAATAATCCGCGGCGATGATTTTGGGGGGCGCCGACCCTGGGATCGAAGAGAAGACCCAATATGCCGCCACTGCCACAGCCAGGATGGCCATGGCTTTTTTCTCCAGGATTGCCCGCGCTAGGGAGTATCCCGCGAATGGGAAGAGGACGGCCACCATGGGGATGCGGTAGCGGGCCAGAGGGAAAAAGACCACCATGGTGAACAGGACGATCCCCCCCATGGCAAGAAGCGGCCATGCCTGCTTGCCATCCTTGACAGCCAGATAGATCCCCACCAGGCATAGGGGCGCCACAAGGAAAAATGTAAGGGGGAGCAGCTTCAGGATGGTGGAGTGGGATTTGTAATAATAGAAGTTAATGTTGTTCGGTATCTCATACCATGAAAGGGAGGCGGAAAACTTCCTGGCCACCAGCGCCACATAGCCCAGGGCGCTGTCGTGGGCGCCGATGGTGCGGGCGATGGTGGAAGTCATTTTCCCGTCAGTCCGCGCCATGATGGTGTATATGTTGTTCCAGTTGCGCACCAATCCATCGCGGGGATCAAAATTCGGGCTGTTTCCATCTATGAATGTCAGGGCGGCGTTGCCCGCCAGAGCCAGGGGGTTGACCCCCACCAGCATGTTGCGCGCCATGGCGGGGAAGAGGGCCAGAAACAGGCCCAGAGCCAGTGGCGCCAGCCCCCTGAGGGCCTGGGGTCGGGAATTCCTGGCCAGCGCCAGCCAGACCACCGCCGGAAAAATGACGAAGTATATCCGCACCATCATGCACAATCCCGTCACTATACCAAAAGCCGCCCACCACAGCCTGCGATCCTTCTCCATGACGACAAGCCCCAGGCAGACCAGGCCGATGGCCGCCAGGGAGGACAGGGTTGTGCGTAGCAGGGTGTATTCGAAAAAAAGAAACGGCCCATATAGCGCAGCCAGAGCCCCAGCCGCCATCGCCGCCGACAGGCCGAACAGACGCAGGGTAGTGAGGAATATGAGAATGTTTATCGCCACACCTGCGGCCATCTGCGCAATGTAGACGCCACGCGGGTCTGCCTGGCCCTGGATATTGTAAATGGCAGCGGCCATGTATGGATACAGCGGCTCCTGGTGGAAGACTTTCCCGTTATACCATATGTTCCAGAGCGTCCTGGCCGGGTCGTCGGGGGGGTGGGCCGGGTCGGCCCATCCCTTCCGCGTCAGGATCTCCATGGCGATCCTGCTGTGTTCCTTCGGGTATGGGTGGAAAGCCTCCTCCGCCAGCAGGTCACCCTGGGCGATGCGGTTGGCCCATTCATGGAAGAACTTCATGTCCATGGCCTCCATCTGGTGGGCGCGGGCCATGGGGCCTTCTCTTTGCTCCATGTGGAAGGCGATGCGGGCAGAAATGGAAACAAGGATGATCAACGCCAGGGCCAGCCTGATTTTGAGCGGTTCCCTTCGCGAGCCGGATTCTTCTGTCGACATGATAGGCGCATTATAGTCCAGAAGAAGGCCTGGAGTGTCCCTGGAATGGAATTGGGGCTGATTTTTTTGTTGTGGAGGGGGAACATAACTAATAGAATTGAGTCGCTAAACTGTTAAGGTCAGGCGGTTCTTCAACCGCCGGTTCAGGATATGTTATCAAACGGGGTTATCTTACATGCTTTCACATGATGTAGTGATAGTCGGTTCCGGGCTTGCCGGCCTGCGAGCCGCGCTGGAGGTTGTGGGTCATCTGGACGTGGCGGTGATCACCAAAGTCTATCCGTCCAGAAGCCATTCCGGCGCCGCCCAGGGTGGCGTGGCGGCGGCGATGGCGAATGTGGACGGGGATTCCACGGATGCCCACATATATGACACAGTCAAGGGGGCGGATTTTATTGGCGACCAGGACGCCATAGAGATAATGTGCAACGACGCGCCCCATGTCATTGTGGACATGGAGCGGCTCGGCTGCCCCTTTTCCCGCACCGGGGAAAACAAGATCGCGCAACGGGCGTTCGGCGGCCATTCGTTCAAGCGCTCCTGCTATTCGGCGGACCGCACCGGCCACGCCCTGCTGCACACCCTTTTCGAGCAATCGATGAAAAAGGGGGGGAAGCTTCAGTTCTATAACGAGTACTACCTCATGCGCCTGATCGTGGAGGAAAACATCTGCCGCGGCGTGGTGGCCATGGACATGAAGACCGGCAAGCTGGAAGTTTTCCACGCCAAGAGCGTGATGTTCGGCACCGGAGGCTATGGCCGCGCCTACAAGATCACCTCCAACGCCTACGCCAACACCGGCGATGGCATCAGCGCCGCGTACAGGGCCGGAGTGCCGCTGCAGGATATGGAGTTTGTGCAGTTCCACCCCACCGGGTTGTATCAGCACGGCTTGCTCCTCTCCGAGGCCGCCAGGGGCGAGGGTGGCTATATCCTTAATGGAAACAACGAAAGATTCATGGCCAACTACGCGCCCAGCAAGCTGGAGCTTGCCCCCAGGGATATCGTCTCCCGCTCGGAACAGACGGAGATTATCCAGGGACGGGGCGCCGGGCCTAAAAAGGATTATGTGCTTCTGGATCTGCGCCACCTGGGCAAGGAAAAGATCCTGGAGCGCCTGCCCCAGATATACCATATCGCCAAGGATTTCATCGGGGTGGACGCGCTGGAGAAACCGGTGCCGATCCAGCCCACGGCCCACTACTCCATGGGGGGGATCCCCGCGGATAACGATTGCCAGGTGGTGGCCAACGAGCGCGGCGACCTGGTGAAAGGTTTCTTCGCCGCCGGGGAGTGCTCCTGCATCAGCGTGCACGGGGCCAACCGGCTGGGGACCAATTCGCTGCTGGAGGCGCTGGTGTTCGGCACCAGGGCCGGGAAGAAGATATTGGAGAAAACCACCGAGGCCAAGTGGGCCCCGGTGAATGAAAGCCGGGAGATCTCCGCCGCCCGGCGGGAGATTGACCAGATCCTGCACAACAAGGGAACGGAGAGCCTGGCCGCTATCCGCGAGGAGCTGCAGACCACCATGACCGATAAGGTGGGGGTGTATCGAGGCAAGGATGATATGGAAGCGGCCCACGAAAAGATCAGGGAATTGCAGGACCGGTTCCGCAACGTGAAGGTGGACAATAAAAAGAGTGTGTTCAACACCAACCTGACGGAAGCGCTGGAGCTTGGGCATATGCTCGAGTATAGCGAGCTGATCGTGGCTGGCGCCCAGACCCGCCAGGAAAGCCGCGGCGCCCATGCGCGCAACGACTTTCCGGACAGGGACGACAAGGAGTGGATGAAACACACCATGGCGTTTCGTACGGATGACGGCGGATACGAGCTCAAGTACCGGCCTGTGCGCGTCACCCGATTCCAGCCGGAGGAGAGGAAATACTGATGTCTCAGGTTACTTTCAGAATATACAGGTTCGAGACCGGGAAGGACGCCTCCCCGCGATACCAGGAATACAAGCTGGCGCTGCAGGAGGGGGATACCCTGCTCAACTGCCTCAATACCATCCGCGACACCCAGGACGGAACCCTGGCCTATCGCATGTCGTGCGGTTCCGCCATCTGCGGCTCCTGCGCCATGCGGGCCAATGGCCATGCCCTGCTGGCGTGCAAAACCCAGGCTTCCAGCCTGGTGAAAAACGGCGTCATCCAGCTCGATCCTCTGGGCAACTTCCCGGTGATCCGGGATCTGGTGGTGGATCTGGAGCCTTTCTGGGCTTCGTTGCGCAAGGTGAGCCCATGGCTGCAGCCGAATCTGGCGGATGAACCGGTTCGCGAAAGACTGCAGACCCCGGCCCAGTTCCATCTGATAGATGACGTGACCACATGTATCCTGTGCGCGTCGTGCTGGTCGGATTGCAACGTGCTGGAAGTGGACAAGAAATTCCTGGGCCCGGCCACTTTGGCCAAGGCCCATCGATTCATATTCGACACCCGCGACGCCAAGGGGCAGGAGCGGATGGAGAGGATCGCCGAGCCCAACGGTGTTTGGGATTGCACCCATTGCGGCGAGTGCTCCACCCGGTGCCCCACGGAGACCAAGCCTCTGGCCCGGATCGAGGAGACCCGCGAGGCTGTGATGAAGGCAGGGATCACCAACAGCCCCGGCGCCCGGCACGCGCTCGGGTTCCGCGAGTCGATGCGCTGGTTCGGAGCGCTCAACGAGAATTATCTGCCGATACGCAGTATGGGATTTTTCAATATACCCGGGATCCTGGGGGTAATGCCGGTGGGGATACGAATGATGTTAAAGCGCAAGGCGCCTCCCATATTACCGCACTGGATCGACAAAGTGGGCGAGGTGAGAAGGATATTCAAAAGGTTCCACGAGCTGCGAAAGAACAATGGCGGAACCGGGGCAAAAACTGATGGTGATGATTAAGGGGCTATGACGATGGCTTTGCAATATGCGTTTTATACAGGATGCGTCGCCAAGGGCGCGGGCAGGGAGCTTTTGACCTCCACGAACCTGGTTTGCAAGAAACTGGGGATTGAGCTTTTCGAGATGGAAGACGCCGCCTGCTGCGGCGCAGGCGTGGGGGGGGAGGACAACGTCATGGTGTCCGACACCATCAACGCCAGGACATTCGCCCTGGCCGAGGAGCGGGGGATGGATATCATGAATATCTGTGTCACCTGCCAGGGGGTCCATAAAAAAGCCCAGGCCCGGCTGGCCAAGGAGCCGGAATATATGGCCCGGGTGAACGAAGTGCTGAAAAGCGAAACCGGACGGGTGTATAAAGGGCAGGCCAAGATTCGCCATTTCGCCAAGATATTGATAGAAGATTACGGGCTGGACAAGCTCAAGGCCCAGGTGGTCAAGCCATTGGGCGAGCTGAAGGCCGCCGCCTTTTACGGCTGCTACTCCGTCCGGCCCCACGAATACTCCGACTTCAAGAACCCGGATGACCCGGACGAGATGGAGCGGATCCTGGAAGCCATCGGCGCCAAGACTGTCAGCTACCCGGGTCGGCTCAAATGCTGCGGATTCCCCATCATCATGATGAACAAGCAGAACTCGCTCACAATGTCAGGTTCGGTGATCCGGTCCGCCAAGGAATCGGGGGCGGACTGCCTGGTTACCCAGTGTCCTTTGTGCCATCTGAACATGGACGCGTACCAGCCGGAGATCGACGACACCTTGCGGATGCCGGTGGTCCATATCCAGCAGCTGATCGGCCTGGCTTTGGGATACACGGCGGAGCAGTTGGGGATGAACACCCATATCGTCAGCGCCTCGGGCGCCCTGGCCTCCATATAATCCACAGCTTATTAGCTTTTTGTGGCCCCTTGAGGGCACAAAACCGCCTAAAATCCAGGTTAATCCTTTTCCCTCCAAAAGGTCCAAAGCGCGGGGCGATCAAAAGAAATTATTGAATTAGCCCAGTATTTAGAATTAGCATGATCGGGATTCCTGGAAAAATGCCCAAGGGAGGGACATAAACCAGACCTGGAGGATTCATGCGCTTTGTAGTCATTCTATCGCTGATCTTGTTTTCAATAATGGGCTCTTCTGCCACCCAGGCCTCCGATCAGGGGATGTTGGGTTTGGAGATGAGCGCCGCCATGGCGGGGGAAATGGATGAGATGCGCCACCTGCTGGCGCTGATAGAGACCCAGACGGAAATAGCCACCAAGGAGAAGATGAATGCGGACTTCGTGCCAGGCATCATCACCATCCTGCTTGGGGAGAAGATGGAGGTGATGGGCGCCCGCACCGTGGGGGAGGCGATCTCCATGACCCCTGGGGTGGAAACCTCCATAAACAACGCCGGCGACCCGATGATCCTGATCCGGGGAATAGGCCGCTCGCACCATTCCGGCCATATGCAGATCCAGTTAAACTCCGTCACCGTAAACAAGACTTTCGATGGGGCGGCCACATCAGCCTTCTATATACCTATTGAACAGGTTGAGCGGATAGAGATAATCCGTGGCCCCGGCGCCTCGCTGCATGGCGAATTCGCCTATTCCGGCGTAGTGAATATCGTAACTAAAAAAGGCAGCCGCGCCTATGCCTCCGGTGGGGCTTTCGGGACTTCCGGCGCCGGGTTGTCGTACAACTATGAGAATCCGGAAACCGGAGCTTTTTTCAGCCTAAACGGCTCCTCCAGGCAGTCCGATGGATCGCGTATCGACTCCGGCCCTGACCACTTCGCGTCAGAAGGAAGGAACGCAGACCTTTCTTTTTCTCCCGGCCCCATTGATGACGAAGAGAAGCATGTTCTGGGCGTCATCAGGGGTGGAGTCGGCGGCCTGGAGCTTCTGGTCCAGAATTCACGCAGGCATTATGGACAATATTATGGAATGCTCGCCCTGACACCGCAGGATATGGATGCATGGCAGGAGGAAGATCTGAATCTGGCGCGAGTGTCGTATATGACCGAGCTTTCGGATAACCTGAAAATGAAGCTATACGCCGACGCTGCGGAAAATTCCTATGAGGTGAAAAACCATCTGCTGATGCCTCCCGGCGCGCCTATTCCTCTGCCTGGTCACAAGCCGGGGGAGATCGATCCTTCGCTGCCACCCGGCCCGGAAAGTGGGCGGACATTGAGCAACTTTTACAACGAAAGGAAAACAGGTCTTGGCGTGGAGGCTTCATACAATGGCTGGCGCCAACAGAAGTGGCTGGCCCAGGCGCATTACTCCGCTGTGTCCATGGGTGACGTATGGCAGGAGATGAACTATGACCCCAGGACCGGGGGAGCGGTGGACACGCCTGTGCGGTATACAGGGGAGGAAAACAACTGGCTGTCGCCAGGGAAGGAGCGGAAGGTTGTCAGCCTGGCTCTGCAGGATCAGATTGAAGTGTCGGACAGCCTGAACCTGACGATCGGCGTCCGAAGCGATGATTTCGACGACGCGGGCTCCAGCGTATCCCCCCGGCTGGCTGGAGTTTGGCGCAACGGGCCGCATATCATAAAGGCGCAATACGCGCAGGCATATCGTCCGCCCACCTTCGCCGAGCTTTATTCCCCCCAGGTCGGCCCCGGCAGGCAGGGGAATCCGGATCTGGAAGCGGAGACCTCGCAGACGGCGGAGTTGGGATACATATACAACCAGCCGGGGATCACTGCCCGCGTGACAGTATACCAGGCCAACCTGGAGAATATGATTCTCCCCGGCGCCGAAGCGCAAAATGACAGGAAATATCACAATGTGGGCAAGGCGCGGCAGCAGGGGTTGGAGATGGAGGTGGAAAAAGAGATAGGGGACGAGTGGAACGTGATGGCGAATGTCTCGTTTGCCGACACCACGAAACAGCCCGATGGCGAAAATATCGGGGATTACGCGAAAATCCTGGGGAACATCGCCGTATTCGGAAACGTGGCCAACAACGTGCTCCTGGCCGTCCGGGTCAATCACGTGGGGGAGCAGGAACGGACGCCAGATGACAGCAGACAGGAGCCACTTCAAGCCTACACGCTGGTGAACCTGTCGGTGAACTGGCTCCACGTTTGGACCCATGGCCTGACCTTGCGCGCCGGAGTGAACAACGTCGCCGATCAGCAATACAAGGCGCCATCGGCGAAAAACACTTACCTGGAAGACCTTCCAAGGCCCGGAAGAACATGGTGGGCGCAGGTATCGTATGAATTCTAGTGTCCTGGAGGACACGGGAAAGGTGGAGCATAAGGGATGAGGATGCGCGGCGGGGTGTTGCTCTCGTTTCTCATGCTCCTTTTGAGTTTCCAGGGGGCGTTGGCTGCCGACGCTTACGAAGAGCGAAGAGTCAAGGCGGGTGTGAAATTCTTCCAGGCCATGCTGGCGGCGGATCTTGATATCGGATCGAAGGGGGGGGATGATGGCGCGCTTCTTCTCCTGGTGGTGTATAAGGGCGATCGTGTTGGCGCCGAAAATATTTCCTGGCAGTTGAACATTTCCGGGGAGGGACAGACTCCCACATCCATTCGTAAAATCCCTATCCATGTTGAAGTCACCAATGACATGACCTTCAGGCAATACGCTGCTCGAAAGGTGGCAGGTGTATATATCGGTGAAAACCTGGGCCGGGAGGACCTGGCTCCTGTCATTGGCTTTGGCGTAGAGAAAGGGATTGTGGTCTTTTCTCCGTTTGCGGGGCATGTGGAAAACGGCGTGCTGGGGGGGATATCGGTGGAGGCGTATGTGCTTCCCTTTGTGAACATGAAAATGCTGTCAAATTCCGGTGTTCGGCTAAAGCCATTTTTCATGGGGGTGGTGAAACGGTATGAGTAAAATCCATGAGCCGCCCGCCCTTCGCTGGGCCAAAATGGCGGTCAGCGTCATCTTCCTGGCGCTGGCCCTCTCCCTGGTCGGGCTTTTGACATACTACTGGATCTATAGCCTGCATCCTCGCCTGAAAAAAGAAGCCCAGGCCCAGGCCCAGACCCTGACCCAGGCCCAGGCCCATTATATCGCCAATGCGCTGACCCAGGATGTGGGGGGAGTGAACCGGAAACGGGTGGAGGATCTTATAGACCAGGTGCTTCTGCTGACCAATCCGGAATACGGGACTCCTTTTTTCAACAAAGTAGAAATAGCCATCGATTACAGCTCGCTGCCAGTGGCCCCCGGATTGCTGGACATAAGCCGGTCTTCGGAGGAACCTTGCGAAGTGTGCATAGACACCGAGGCGCCTTTGTTCGACTATTACTCAAATGAATTGGTGGGGATAGCCCGCTTTAAAGTCAATGGAGCGTTTTTCCAGCGAATGGAAAGCGATGTGAAGTCCACGTTGCAGGTGGGTTCCGCCACGGGATTCGTCATCCTTGCGTTTGTCTGGCTATTGATCATTCGGCTGGTCAGCCTTCTGCGTCGTCAGGTGGAGGAGCGAAGAGAGGCGGAGCTGGCCAAGGCGGAGGCCCTGGGCGAGATGGAGGCCATCATCACCGCCATGCCGGATATCTTCTACATGTTCGACATGGAGGGGAGGCTTGTGAAGTGGAACAGGAAGATGGAGGAGCTGACAGGGAAGGGGCCGGAGGAACTGAAAGGGAGGAAGGTTCACGAATTCGTCCCCATGGACGAGGTGGGTATCATCCTGGCCGCGTTTGAGCAAGTGTTCAAAAAAGGGGTTCATTGGGTGGAGGGGCATATGGTGAGCGGCGATGGCAGGCTTGTGGATCACCATTTCAGTGGAGCGGCCATCAGGGATGAAAATGGGAATTTTACGGGCATGGCCGGAATGGGGCGAGATATCACAGAGATGAAGAAAGTGGAGGCCCAGCTTCGGGGGGCCAAGGTGAAGGCGGAAGATGCCACAAAGCTCAAGGACAAGTTTATCTCCCTGGTGTCCCACGACTTGCGCTCGCCCCTGGGATCCATCATGGGGCTCTTGCGGTTGATGCAAATGGAGGCAAGCGAGGAGAGAAGGAAGGATATGGTGGGGGGCGCCCTTCAGGTGGGTGATGGGTTGTTGCGGATGATTGACCAGTTGCTGGACATCAACAGGCTGCAAACCGGCAAGGTTGTTCCACATAAAAGCAAAGTGTGGGTTTTTCCTCTGGTCTCCTCCTGTGTGTTCAGTGTGCAGCGGCTGGCCGATGAAAAGGGAGTGGAAATCCATGTCGATATCGGCAGGGAGGCCACGGTCTTTGCCGATCCGGACCTTTTGGGGGAGGTGATCCGAAACCTGGTGTCCAATGCCATTAAGTTCTGCTCCCGGGGGGACAGGGTGACCCTGTTCATGCCAGAAGGGAGCAGGAACACCATCGCAGTGCAGGACACCGGACCCGGCATCAAAAAGGATATTCAGGAGAACCTATTCCGGCATGAGGTGAAGACCACATCCCTGGGGACCGCCGGAGAGGTTGGGACCGGCCTGGGATTACCTTTGAGCAATGACATCGTTTTGGCCCACGGAGGAAATATTCTGGTGGAATCCACCCCTGGCGAAGGAGCGGTGTTTTACATTCAACTGCCCCATACCAGGCCAGTAGCGCTGATTGTGGACGATCAGGAGGACCAGAGGGTTTTGACCAAGTCTATCCTGGATGACCTGGGTGCGGACCTGGAATATTTGGAGGCTTCCGATGGCGCCGAGGCGTTGCGAATGCTCGACAACACATCACCTGCCCTGATAATCACAGACATCATGATGCCGGTGATGAACGGGCTGGAGTTTATCTCCGAGTTGCGGAAGAACCCTGCTCATTCCCATATCCCCGTTATCGCCGCGACTGCTGGAGGGGATTTTCGCGACCTGGACAAAGAGGTGGATCTGCGCAGCAAGGTTTTCGAGCTGGGCGCCAATGATTTTATCGTAAAGCCGATGAAGCCCCAGGACTTGCTTCCCAGGGTGAAGCGGTTCATCTGACATTCCCACAGTGGTGGTCGGGAGGCTATATGCTGCTCGCGGTGGCTCTGCTGATATATAATGATATCAACAGGCGCGCGCCAAAGGGGGTCGGCGCGGATGAGCTGGCGATATGCTTTCTATAAGCGCCCCCCAGCTGAATCCGGCCACCTCCTGGCTTTGGTCTTCTTTTTCCCTTCGGCTTCTAGGGTTCCTTCAGGAATTTAAGGAACGGGGAGTTGTGGGTTAGCACCATGGAGTCCTGTTCACTGATGGAAGCTCGATACGCCTCCAGGCTGCGAATGAACTCGTAGAACTTTGGATTCTTCCCGAAAGCCTCAGCAGTTATCTTGATCGATTCCGCGTCCCCTTTGCCCCGGATTTCCTGCTCGGTCTTGTACGCCTCGGCCAGGATGATCACTTTTTCCTTGTCGGTGGTGGCGCGGATTTTCTGCGCCTCTTCGTCACCCTTGGAGCGGAACTGGCGGGCGATCCTCTTTCGTTCCGCGCGCATTCGGTTGAACACGGCCAGCTGGTTGGACGGAGGAAGGTCCGCGCGCTTGATCCGCACATCCACGATCTCCACCCCCATCTCCAGCTCCAGAACCTTGGCGTTGGACCGTTCCGTGACCAGGCGCATCAGTTCCACACGTTTGGCGGAGATGATTTCGCTGAGGTCATGAGCGCCGAAATCCTGTCGCAGCTCGGAATATATGATGTCCCGCAGGCGCTCTTCGGCCACTCTCTCTGTCTTGGCGCGTTTATAGAACTTTTCCGGATCCACGATCCGCCATTTGGAAAAGTTATCCACCACCAGAGTTCTTTTGTCCTTGGTCACCACTTCCTGGGGCTGAACATCATGATCCAGAAGGCGATTGTCGTAATATATGGCGCTCTGTAAATAAGGGGTCTTGTAGTTGAGGCCCGGCTCCTGGATTTTCCGGACAAATCGTCCGAATTGCGTGATCACCACCTGCTCGTTCTGGCTGACGATAAAAAAAGTGTCCGACGCAAGGAGCGCCAGCGCCACCAGAAGCACCGGAACCAAAGCGGTAAATATACTTTTCATATTCATCGTCCATTCTCCTGCTCGGTGGATTGCGTGGATTTAATTGGCGCCTGACGCCGGGTTCCCTGGTTGCCTTGCCCCAGGGAGAGCAGCGGGACCAGAGAGCTTAGGGAATCGCTGTCTATGATGGTTTTATCCACCTTGCCAAGGATAATCTCCATGGTTTCCAGATACAGCCGCTTTTTGGTTATCTCCGGCGCCTTGATATATTCCTTTAGCTGGGATTCAAACCGGAGCGCGTCACCCTTGGCCATGTTCACTTTCTGGGCGCTATACGCCTCGGCCTGGGCCACGATCTGGGCCGCCTGTCCTCGGGTCTGGGGGATAATGGCGTTGTAGTATCCTTCAGCGTCACGGATCAGGCGGTTCATATCCTCCTCCGCGTTGTTCACGTCGTGGAAAGACTCTTTCACGGCCTCTGGCGGAAAGACATCCTGCAGCTGCACCAGGTTTATGGTGACACCCGCGCCATAAACATCCATGATGTTTTGCATCACATCGTGAACCTCCTGCTGGATCTTGCTTCTGCCAACGGTGAGCACATCATCGATGGGGCTGGACCCCACCACCTCGCGAAGCGCCGCCTCCGCCACGTTTCGCACAGTAAACTTAAGCCCCTCGTCGGTGAGAATGCGGGCGGTGCCTGGCCGTGGGTTCTCGTTCCGGTCCAGCTGTGGGTCTGAGATACCGAAGAGGAATTGGGCTGGATCCTTGATCTGGTACTGCACAGACATCTGTACATCGATCATGTTGATGCCTTCGGTGAGCATCTGGGCTTCTTTCAGAAGGTCTGCTTGGGAAAGCCCCGTCTGCCCGGTGCGCAGGCCCACTTCCACTTTCTTTATCTCCTCCATCCGCACCTTGACCACTCTTCCCAAAGGATATGGTAAGTTCCAGTGGATTCCTGGCGGGGTGGTGTCCACATGTTTGCCGAAGGCCAGCACTACGGCCCGCTCCTGCAGCTGGACGCTGTAAATACCCGTGGCGATGTATAACAGCAAAAGAACCATCCCCACGAAAAAGAAATGAACTCCCCGAAATTGCGGTGGCTTGAGCTTGCTCAAGTCAAAATCGGGTATGTCCGGAATTTTATCAAATCCTCCAGCCCCACCTCGGCGCGGGGGCCTGCCTTTATCGTCCCATCCCATTTGTCACATCTAACACTTTTTAAAGGTAAAACATAGAGTGTAGCCGTTTGCGGGAAACCAAGTCAATACAAGGTGAGGGGCGCGAAAAAAAAGAATATCAAGCGCAGCCCCAACGGCGCCCGGAATGGCGATATGCGGTTGGTGGGCGAATTGGTCGATCCGCCGGTTAATTCCGTCTTCGGCTGGAGTTGGATGAAGTGACCGTGAAGCTGTATTCCTTGCCATATGACATCACTTCCGCCTCAAACCACCAGATGTAGTTTCCTGGCCCCAGAGGCTCGCTGAGGGTGACGGAGCACGGCCCTTTGCTCTCACACAGCAGCCCCGCGTCCCCCATATGGACCATGGCGTCTGCCGGGGATTGGCCTTGCTTCTGAATATATAGCTTGTATGTGGAGCCTCCCTTGGCCGGTTTCCATTGAAGGGTGGATACCTGTTCTTCCATCACCGGCCCCACAGGCCCAAGGATGTCATCCGGGGGAGTGGGAGGGGGAGGGGTTCTGGATCCGCGTTTCTTCTTTGCGGGTTTGGCGCCAACCTCCAGTTTGACCTTGGAACTTGTGATCTTGTATACAGAATCAACTCGGGCAGTGTAATTTCCCGGGGCCAGGTTTTCGTTTTCTGAGCAGATATTCACATCGCAGGTGGAATTATAGAACTCCAGCGCCTTCTCAAATAACGCCTTGGATTTGTTGACTCCCTCTGCAGTCTTGTACGTCAAGGTTCCGTCTATTGAAAGAAAATATCGCAAGGCGTCGGGGCGCTTTATCCAGCTGATGGTCACAGGGCCGGGGGGAACCCTTTTATCCGGCGAAAGGGGGGATATCCTGACGATTTTCGGAGACTGGGGGGGGGACACCACCACTGGATTTTTCGATTGCTTCACCGGTTTCGGGGAGTCGAGTTTCTTTCCCAGGCTCAAGCTGGTGGATGGCTCCGCTTCCCTTTTTCTTGTGGCCGCGGTTCTTTGGGCCTGGGCCAGATCCTTGACGAAAACCCATTTTTTGTTGTGGGTATGGGAAGCGAACGTCAATGTCCGGCCAAACAGGGAGATGGCGCCTCTGTCCACATCGCCCACTTTCTCGCCCTTGCAATTGGTGGAAGTGGTGGTCAACGTGGCGAACCTTCCGTCCACGACCATCTTGGCGGTGGTGGAGCATGAATGGCCTGGTATCTTTGTATGGAGGACGAACTTGCTCCCCTTGATGACGGCTGTCCAGAAAGGTTTGACCTTTTGTCCATCCAGGGAAACCAAGGTCCAGTTGCCGTCGTATGAGGTTTTCTGCGCCGCTGCATAGGCAGGGCTGACGAAAAGAGCCGCCAGCAGAAAAGCGGGGATCATGGATATGGCGCAAATCCGGAATCGATTATATTCAGCCACCCATGCGATCATTTATTTACCCCGATATAATTCCTCAGCATCAACATGATATTACCCTTGCCTGTCATGTTCAATCCAAAAAAAACGGGCGCCGATTTGCGCTTATTTAATTCCCATGGATTTTCCAAAGCCTGGAAATGATATTATATTGCATAAGCTATCGTGGATTTACGAAGAAAAGAGGGGAAATGAAGCAAAGCGTGATTGAATTCGAGCGGCCCATCGCTGAACTGGAGAGCAAATTGGAAGAGCTCACAGAGCTGGCCCGGCGGGACAAGGTGGATTTCTCCAGCGAAATCTCCAACATCAAGCGCAAAGTGAAGAAGATGCGTCGCGACATCTTCCTTAACCTGGCGCCCCTGCAACGCGCCCAGCTGGCGCGCCACCCAATGCGGCCCCACACCCTGGACTACATAGATCATATGACCACGGACTTTCTGGAAATGCGCGGCGACAGGTTGTTCGGCAATGACAAAAGCATAGTGGGTGGTTTTTGCAATCTTGAATCCCGGACGGTGATGATCATCGGCCAGCAGAAGGGGAGGGACACAAAAGAGAATCTGGCGCGTAACTTCGGCATGGCCAACCCGGAGGGATACAGAAAGGCGCAACGCCTGATGAAGCTGGCGGAAAAGTTCAACCGTCCCATTATCACGTTGATCGACACCAAGGGCGCCTTTCCCGGAAAAGGGGCGGAGGAGCGGGGCCAGGCGGAGGCCATCGCCAGGAGCCTGTTGGAGATGTCCAGGTTGACCGTGCCGGTAGTCTGCGTGGTCATCGGCGAAGGAGGAAGCGGCGGCGCGCTGGCCATTGGTGTGGGCAACCGTGTCCTTATGATGGAATACTCGGTCTATTCGGTTATCAGCCCGGAGGGTTGCGCGGCGATTTTATGGAAGAGCGCGGATAAAGCGCCGGAGGCGGCCAAAGCGCTGCGGATGACCGCTCCTGATCTTCTGGAGTTCGGGATTGTGGATGAAGTGGTGAAGGAGCCGCTGGGGGGCGCCCATAAGGATTTCAAGGCCGCCGCCTCCATCCTTCGCAGGGCGTTGCGGCGCAACCTGGATGAGCTGGCTCGCATGTCGCCCCAGGAGCTTGTCCGGCAGCGGAGGAAAAAGTTCAGGAAAATGGGCTCGTTTGTTTAAGAGAAGCCAATAAAAAAAGGGGAACCCGCGCCGATGGCGAGGGCTCCCCTGGATGCGCCGTGTTTTTCTATTTCTTGCGCTCGATCCCTTCGATCTCCAGCAGAAGGTTGACTTCATCACCCACCACCAGGCCTCCGGCTTCCAGAACCTTGTGGAAGTTGACTCCAAAATCCTTCCTGTTTATCTTGCCGGAAGCGGTGAATCCTGCCCTGGTGTTCCCCCAGGGATCCTTCACCGTGCCCACCAGCTCCCCCATCAACATCACCGGTTTGGTGACTCCTTTTATGGTCAGATCGCCCGTGACCATATAGTGGATCTGGTGCGCCTTGATCTTTGTGATTTTGAACGTGATGGAGGGGAATTTGGCCACGTCGAAGAAGTCGGGCGAGCGAAGGTGGTCGTCCCTTTTCTGGTTTCGCGTGTTGACGCTGGCCACGTCGATGGTGGCTTCAGCGTCGGTGAGCTCACCTTTTTCCCCGAGAGTGAAAGTGCCGGTGACTTTGTCGAATCCTCCCTTTACATTGGATACCACCATGTGTTTTACAGAGAAGCCGACAGATGAGTGGTCCGGATCCAGATCATACACCCCCGCCAGGGCCGGGGAGCCATAGGCCGCGACGGCCATAGCCATGGCAAATATTAACTTTTTCATTCCTATCACTCCTTGAATCTGGTTTTCTGATATTCACTCCAAAACCGGATTTCGCTCCTCCGGCGGAGAATGCTACAGTTTGTTGTGGGTGCCGTCACACAGGGGGGGCATTTTTGTGCGCTTGCACTGGCAGAGGGGAAGCTCGCGCTCCTCCACCAGCTTTATCGTTTCCGGGTGAAAACCGGTTCCCTCGTGTGAACCATCACAGAACGGTTGATTCTTGGAGAGGCCGCAACCGCACCAATGATATTCGCCGGGACCCATCTTGGCCACGGCCGGTTCTTTTTTGGCAATAACCGGGTCGATTAATTTATCGGCCATCCATATATCCTTTCGAACTTTCGAAATTCTCGAAAAACTGCTTCGCTGGCAGGTGTTCAGCGCAAACGAAATATCACGCATTCGGCCAACATCGCCATTTGCCATTTATTATTAGAAACGGCGGCTCTTTTTGCAAGACTAATAAAACAGACTTCTGTCATTTTACGGCCGCTATCGTGCTTTGGGCCGTTTTCCTCCACGTGGGGGCCACCTATTGGCGTCTATTGTCCGTATTCATGGGATTGCCTTACACTCAGCAGGGAATGGCAAATCCGCTCTTACTGATCCTGTCCGGAAGCTTCGGGGGCAGACGG
>JAOUPQ010000199.1 GCA_029879765.1 Nitrospinota bacterium
TTTTCTTTTTCTACACCTGAAATTTTTTTATAATCTCTTTTCTTAATTTCCCTGATTCTCATTCAAGGTGAATTGATTATTTTAAACATTTGGAGTTTTCCCTATGAATGTCCTTAAACTTTCTTTAGCAAAATCAAGATTTCTCATTCTGGCGTTGGCCGCTCTTCCCATGCTGGCAGCTTGCGGTGATGAAGGCCCCACCGGAACCAGCACGGCGTCATCCTCCAGCCACAACCCCGGAACGGACTGCCGTGGGTGCCACGACCTTGCATACGCCGGAACCGTAATTCAATCCCTTTCCAGTTCCTCGGGAGTCAGCGGAGTTACCGTCACAGTGACAGAAGCCAGCGGCGCGATTGTCACCATGGTGTCGGACAGGTCCGGGAACTTCTACGCCTCTTCCGGTTCCCCCACCGGAGGATATACAGTAAATATTTCTGGCAGCAACACCCAAATGGTGGGGCAGCCCACCAATGGCGGGTGCAACACCGGCGGCTGCCATGATGGCAGAGCCAATCCGCAGATCTATTTAAACTGATCGATCTTTCTGTATCCCACGCCTTTTTACGGGCGTGGGATTTTTTTTGCATCGCTCCCCAGTCCTTCCAAGGGGAATATATGCCATAATTCCATATATCACAGCATACCAACAGGAGTTGAGACAATGGTTATCCATCGGTCATTTTCCATAACAACCCGTGGCTTTTGCGATGTGGTGGATATCACTTCCCGCCTGGCCGAGATCCTGGAAGAGGCTGATATTTACGAAGGTATCGTCACATTGTTCATCCCCGGCTCCACTGCGGCCATAACAACCATCGAGTACGAGCCAGGCGCCGTGGCGGACCTGAAGGCGGCTATCGAGCGGCTGGCCCCCCAGGATGGCGACTATATGCACAACGAGAGGTGGGGGGATGGCAACGGTTTCTCCCATGTCCGCGCCGCTCTTTTGGGCCCATCCTTATCCATCCCCATGGTGGAGGGGCAGCTGGCGCTGGGCGCCTGGCAGCAGATCGTCCTGGTGGATTTTGACAATAAAAGCAGAAAACGGAGGGTCGTGGTAAGCGTGGCGGATTGAAAGATTATTTTCAGTTTTGCCACCCTGGCTGAATCCATTTATCTATTAGTGAATCTAAAAATAAGATATTAGGGTGTTGGGTGAGGGGATACCCTGCTAAAATAAGAAAAACACCTACATAAATAAAAACAGGAGAAGACAAATGAGCGCCACACCTGACAAGACGCTGGACTGCAAGGGGCTTTCCTGCCCGGAACCGGTTCTGAAAACCAAAATGACCATAAACACCATGAAATCCGGTGAGATTCTGGAAATGGTGGCCACCGATCCTGGCTCCGCCAACGACATTCCCGCCTGGGCCCGGCGCACCGGCAATGAGATTGTCGAGTCGAAGCAAGAAGGCGGCGTCTGGACATTCCTTATCAAGAAATCGTGACGGCCACAAAGCCGACAAACAATACAAACAACGAGGGAAATATGGCAGAAGAGAAAAAGAAGCGTCTTGTGATGATAGCCTCCAAAGGCTCGATGGATATGGCCTATATTCCATTGATCGTGGGCTCCACTGCGGCGGCCATGGAGATGGAAGTGGCGATATTCTTCACCTTTTATGGTCTGGATATCATCAACAAACATAAATATAAAAACCTGGGCGTGGCGCCATTGGCAAACCCCGCCGCTCCCATGCCGGTGCCCAATATCATGGGAGTCCTGCCCGGAATGACCATGATGGCCACAGCCATGATGAAAAGCTGGATGGGGAAGCAGAACGTGGCCAGCATCCCGGAGATGGTGAAAATGTGCCAGGATGTCGGAGTGCGCTTCATCGGATGCCAGATGACCATGGATGTCATGGGGATTAAAAAAGAGGATCTTATCGACGGTGTGGAAATCGGTGGCGCGGCCACCATGCTGGACTTCGCTGCGGAGTCAGATATCTCTTTCCTGGTCTAGTTTAACATGGGCGCCGGGTTCGCTTGTTTTGGAACCCGGCTCTATCGATAAAATCCCGCAGTCGCCCCGCAAGACACCCCAGCATCCAGTCCTATTTGACATAGGCTGATCGATTCCTCCGGTGGTGGCGTGGGACCGCAATACCTGGCCAACGTCGCATATCCCTAGCTATCCTCCGCCATTGTTGGCAAGCCTGGCCTGGGATGATCGTCGCATAACCCTCCCCTGTTGTTTACCACCCGAAGTCAAGACTCGGCAAGCCGTATCGCAGACTGGCCATATAATATTTTTCGAAAGCCACTTTCATATAGTGGGCCATCTTCCCCTTTTTGTGGACCAGTTTGTTGCGCGGCGGGAGCAGGGGGCTGGCGCTAAGGTAGATCGCCGTATCCCCGGCGTCCGCAATGCAAATCACCTCGAAATCCTTACCCCGCTTTTTGGCGCCGCCATGGATGTCCGCCGCTATATTGTGGGCTGCCACCTCGGCCATCGCCTCGGTCATCTGGCCCGTCTTCGGCA
Source organism: Nitrospinota bacterium (assembly GCA_029879765.1). GTDB lineage: Bacteria > Nitrospinota_A > UBA7883 > UBA7883 > UBA7883 > JAOUMU01. Next base: position 2,492 of record JAOUPQ010000199.1, read on the forward strand.
CGCCCACCGGCACAGGGGTGGCCACCGGCGGAGGAAGGGCCAGCGACACCCCCACGGTATATACGTTCTGGTATTTCGGATTGGCCAGATGATCATCCGCCGGGATGAACCCGCGCGGGTTGGAAAGCCCATCGATCCCCATATAGGCGTGGCTGCCGAAAAAGGCGGGGACTATCAGGCTGAAATTGTTTTTATATTTAACGCCATCCTCCGTCTCCACCTCGTCCGGTGTCACCTGGGCCAGTTTGTTGTTCACCTTCCAATGGATATCCCGGTCGGCGAACTCATCCTCCAGCATGCGGCTCACCCTGCCGAATCCCCCCACGCCAAAGTGGCCAAGAGCAGGCTCGTTGGTGAACAGCGATATCTGGAACCTGTTCCGCAACCTCCTGCGACGCAGCTCGGTGTCCACCATCATCGCCATCTCATACACCGGCCCCAGGCAGGAAGCCCCCTGGGTGTTGCCGAACACCAGCGAACCGGAGCCTTTGGCTATCGCCCCTTCCAGCGCCTGCCTGGCCCCCAGGGCCTGCTCCACGGAGAATATGGAATAGCTGTGGCCCCTGTCCGGCCCCAGACCAGGGATCGCATCGAAGTCCAGCTCCGAGCCGGTGGCCGCCACCAGGTAATCGTATTCATAATCCCCCTTGCGGCCTGTGACTCGGTTATTCTCCGGGTCGGCCTTCACGATAGTGTCCTGCACAAACTCCACCCCCTTGCTGCGCAGGCTCTCCGCCACGGGGAACTGGATCGCCGCCGGGTCGCGCCAGCCCATTACCACCCACGGCAACGAAGGGACGAAGGTGAACACCTCCTCCGAAGAGACCACTTTGATGGTGTGCTCGCTGCCCAACCTTTTCCGCAAACCGGCAGCGCAACGATACCCGCCGAAGGACGAGCCGAGAACCAGAATCCTTTTGCCCATCGTCCTCTCCCTAGAAGGTTACAACTTTATCCGATGTCATTATCCATTCATGCAGTATGGCCATGGAACCGGGGGCTATCCCCTGGATCATCTCCCCCTCCCCCACGCCACAACGGTCTATGCATGTCTTGCAATATTGGACCTCCACCCCCGCCGCCACGGTCTCGGCCAGCATTTCGGTCAGGTTGAAAAAGTTCTCCGGCGGCTGCAGCCCCTGGCGTCCGATATCGGTCCCCTCGTTGATCAGGAACACACGGACCTTGTCATCATGAGCGGCGGCGGTTTTCGCCAGACGCAAGGAATTCCACGCGGCGTCGGACCCGTTGTATGGCGGGCTGGAAATGATTATCAACAAAGACGGCTTTCCCATATTATCCCTTTCACTGATTTCTCTTGTTAACTGAATACTGTTTCCCGGTCGTTGTATCGCCGATCCCCCGGCAGTTGACGGTGCGACACTTCGGAGCAAACTCGCCATGGCGCAAAGACGTCAGCGCCCCATTCGGATGCCGCCCCGCCCCATCACCGCAGGTTCACGTAGGTTGTGGACACCTCCATGGCCTCTGCTTGCCCTGGCAGGGGGTCGCCATGTTCAACTATTCAATTGATCACTAGAATAATCGACGATATCAACGCAAATGTCAATACGTGATCCGAAAAACGCAGACGATGCGGCAGGAAAAATATGGGAAAGGTAATGGGGAAACGGAACTGGCCAAACCTGCAATGATCAGGGAGATTCCCCCGATTTCTTTCTAGTCTCTGAGTTTCTCGATGATGTAATCAGGGAGAATTGTCTTATCATTCCAATTAGATTCAGAAAGGTGGCGTACTGTTAAGTTTATTACGCCAGTGAGGTTGGCGCCCATGAGGTTGGCGCCAGTGAGGTTGGTGCCATAGAGGTCGGCGTCAAAGAGGTTTGCGCCCTCGAGGTTTGCAAGCGCAACATAGGTGCCCATAAGATTGGCGCCCTCGAGTTTTGCGTCCATGAGGTCGGCACCCGCAAGATCGGCGCCCGCAAGATCGGCGCCCTGGAGGTTGGCGATCATGAGTTTGGCAGCCTTGAGATCGATGCCCTGGAGGTTTGCGCCCGCAAGATCGGCGCCAAAGAGAATGGAGCCCTGGAGGTTTGCGCCCGCAAGATCGGCGCCCTGAAGGTTGGAAAGTCGCTCTATTCGGTAGCCGTTTACTATTCTAACTTTAGCCCTTTCATTTTTTGGCTCATTTTCCGTGTTCACAACGAACTGGCTTATGAAGATAAAGCCCTTGCATTTATCTTTACTATCAAAGACAGGATTATCACCTTTTTCCAAAAACCTCCCTTCGAAGCATTCCTTGTCAGCCCATTTTTCAGAAAAGGAACTCCAGCGCTGGAGAAATCGCGTTGAAGACTTAAATTTCGTTTCAGGCTTCATTTCCTTTTCTTCATAAGCTTTTTTTATTGCTATGGACGTTTTGTGCTCTGGCAACTCCTTCCAGTATAAATCTTCACCTTCCCAAATGAATTTTTCCCCGAGCTCACCCTTTTTTCCTCGGATCCAGGCTTCCCACGCCCCCAGCAGAAAATAGTCTCCACTTAAAAGCTCTTTTCTAAAATCAGGATCCAACAGGTTATTTATCACAATCCATTTCATCAGTCCGGATCGGCTGATACGCCCCGAAGGTTTTTTGTTGTCGGTTTCACTCATCGGTCAACTCAATATCTTCCATCCTGCTAAGGCACTCCTCCATTTTGGATGTGTGATGCCTCTTTGTTTTCATTGCTAAAAGCTATACACTAATCGACAAATCAAGGTGTAAACTATGCTAATAGCTATTGCAATGGGAAATGATGCCAACATCTTTTTCAACATATTTCTACTAGTCCACCTAGGATCCCTTTCTTCATCTTTATTAGTGTTCAATTCACTATTTAGTTCTCCTACCACTTCCCTTATTTTCTTCTTTGGATCCGGGCCTATCAATACAATGGCCACAACGACCATAAGAACAAGGTGATTGTATTTATAAGATGATACTGAACCTGCCGCAATGTAGTTCGACCCACCATGGGCTTCGCTGATAAAATGAAGACTACCCACTAATTGGACCCATGCCACAAGCTTAACACCACCTTTTGGGGCGCCTAGCTTATGAAACCATAATGCAAACAGTGAAATCATAAACGATAAATATGCGGCCCCAAACGAATCAGGTATAAAGAAGTATCCTCT